>JAGVBL010000413.1 GCA_020059785.1 Ignavibacteriales bacterium
AATCTACTTCCAGGAGGTATATCGGAATCCAAATCGATAAGAGATGCCAGTATCATCCAGTTAATTTCTTTACGTGTTAATTTATTTTCCGGAAAATAATTTATCTGCTCGAGTAAATTTTCGAAATTATCTGCATCAATTAAACCAAGATTTGAGAGATGGAGTAAATAGTTATAATTATCAATCCCAAGATTTTCGATCTCTTCCTCACTTAATATTCTGATACTCTTTTTCCTGTTATTATCTTTTAAGTCTTTTTTCTTTTTAAGAAATATTTTATCATAAATAAGACTGAATGCAATACCGATAGTTTGCTGATCATATTCCTTACTTTTCAGTAAAGATTGATTCAACTCTTCGAGAGAGATATTTTTATTAAGCGATTCAAGAATATGTGTAATTACTTCAACAACTTTCGGTTTCATTTTACTTTACTGTTAGTCTACCAATACCTTTTAATTTTAGAAGTATTTTATTTTCCTTAGCTCTCATAAGTTTCCGCTGGGAATCTGTACTATCATCATATCCAACAAGATGGAGAATACCATGAATAATCAATCTACGAATTTCCTGTTCATAAGTTGTTTTGAATCTAATAGCATTTTCAGAAGCAACTTCCGAACAAATCAAAATTTCGCCGTCTAAATTATTACTTTCGAATGAATAATTAAAGGATATAATATCTGTAGCATAATTATGATTAAGGTACTTTTTGTTGATTACAGTAATTGTATCAGGTAATACAAAATTTATATCGAGAGAAAACAGTTCTACATTCAGAAATTTTGTTATTCGCGCAACGGCATTATGAACTGCATTTTTATTTATCTTAATACCTTTTTCAATAGAGACAGATAAATTTGAAATCACATTGTAACCTATTATTTAATTAATTCCCAGAAATTATTTTTTCTCAATGATTCTAAAGTAATTTTAGTATAACCGACATAGCGCATAGCGGAAATTTCAAATTCATTAATTTCATTTTCAGTCAGATCTCTTATTACTTTAGCCGGTACACCGGCAACCAACTTTCCCGATGGAGCAACAAAACCGGGTCTTACTACAGAGCCGGCTGCTACCATTGAATATTTTTCTATAAGCGCACCATCAAGTACTACAGCGCCCATTCCAATTAGACAGAGATCCTGTAATGTGCATCCATGTAAAGTTACACTATGTCCTACTGTTACCTTATCTCCTATTACAAGTGGATATTTGCCGTTAGTAACATGAAGCATAGAAAGATCCTGAATATTTGTAAACTGTCCAATCTTAACAAAATTAACATCGCCGCGGACAACACAATTATACCAGACCGATGAGTTCTCACCTATTTCAACATCACCAACAATTTTTGCACCCGGGGCAACAAATACTGTTGAGTGAAGCTTTGGAAATAAATCTCCATACGGGAACAACTTAATTTCTTCAACCGGTCTATTTATTTCTAAATTATTATTCATGCAATTTTCTTTCGCTAATTTTTATTAAGCATTTTTTCTGCTTCGCTTAACACGTTTACAGCTTTAAGAAATTGATTATCGGCTCTTAATAATACTGAATACCAGCCAATATCCTTAAATAAATCCCGTGCAATAAATGCTTTCAACCTAACTTTTATCAGATCTTTATCCTTATTAAAAGAAACCGGATCAAAATTGATTTTTAACGAACGTGTAAAATTTATAAAGTCTGACAGAATTGACTCCGAGATATCAAATTCACCAATAAATTTTTTAAGATTATCTCCATAATCGGTTTTAATTCTTCCGGAATTATTATCCATAAATTTTCTGATAAACTGGTAATATGCATTATTGCGTCTAAGTTCAAGAGAAAAATCAGTTTCCTTACCGGGTTCAATGGTATAATCTGGAGTAATACCTCCTCCGCCGTAAACAATTCTACCATTACCGGTTTTAAACTCCGGTCTGGAAGTATCGCTTTTACTCTCAACATGGCTGATTGATTCTTCTTCATCACGATTCATAATTTCATCGTAGTATTTTTTCTTATCAGTATAATCGCGTTGAATGGAACGACCTAACGGCGTATAGTATTTTGCGACAGTAATTCTAATAGCCGAATTATCATTCAGTAGAATAGGAGTTTGGACCAATCCTTTACCGAAAGTTGTTTCGCCAACAATCAGTCCTCTATCCCAATCCTGAACAGCACCGGCAACTATTTCGCTTGCAGAAGCACTTCCACGGTTTACAAGAATAATCAAAGGAATCTTTTCGTATGGATAGGTTTTTCTTGCACGATATTCTTCATTGAACGATTCTAAACGACCCTTGTTATAAACAATCATTTTGTTCCCATCGATAAAGAAGTCAGCAATCTTTGATGCCTGATTTTCATAACCACCGGGATTATTTCTAAGGTCTAATATCAGAGCTTTCATTCCTTGGCTCTGTAGTTTCTTAAGAGCTTCCGAAATTTCATCTGTTGAAGTTTCCGAAAATCGTGTTAAGTAAAGATATCCTAATGAGTCGTTATACATAAGCGACACATCTACGGAATAAATATTTATTTTATCGCGTATTATTGTGTAGTCTTTAATTGAAGTACTACCCGGGCGAAGGATTGTAACTTTAACGGGCGTCCCTTTTTTACCGCGTAGTTTTTTTATTACAGCCTGATTGGAAATACCGGTAGCAGACTCATCATTAATTTTAATAATACGATCTCCAGATTGAATACCCAATGCCTCGCTTGGACCGCCGGTAATTGGAGAGACAACAACAATAGTATCTTTAATTATCTGGAATTCAATACCGATCCCTTCGAAATTTCCTCTAAACTGTTCATCCGATGCTTGTTGTTCAACAGCCGGGATATAAACAGTATGGGGATCGAGTCCATTGAACATTCCTTTTATAGCATCTTCAACAAGTTTTTTCGAATTGACAGTATCGATGTAATAACTTTCTGTGTAATTGAGAACATCAATGAATTTTTTAATATCCTTGTTAGAACTTGATAAAAGAAGAAAATCGCTAAGCTTTATACCAGCATAAATTCCTACAAGGAGAATTATCACATAAATCGATATTTGTTTTACATTTCTGTTCATAATTTATTTTTGAGGTTTCATTTGTGGAAATAGAATTACATCTCTTATAGACGATTGATCCGTAAGAAGCATAACAAAACGGTCTATACCAACACCAAGTCCTGCAGTAGGCGGCATACCAAATTCAAGAGCACGGACAAAATCCTCATCAATCTGATGAGCTTCATCATCCCCTTCTTCTCTCATCTTACTTTGGTCTTCAAAACGGTTCTTTTGGTCAATAGGATCATTTAACTCGCTGAATGCATTGCAAATTTCTCTACCGAGAACAAATCCTTCAAAACGTTCAACAAGTCCCTCCCGTGTTCTATGCTTTTTTGCAAGCGGTGAAAGTTCAACCGGGTAATCAACTATAAAAGTCGGTTGTATTAATTTTGGCTGAACAGTTACTTCGAACAATCCATCTATTAACTTACCTTTACTTTCTCCGCCTTTAACTTCAACACCGCGGGATTTAAGAGCCTTAACAAGTTCGTCATATGTTGCTTTAAGTACATCTATACCGGTTACGTTTTTAATTTCATCAACCATAGAAATTCTTTGCCATGGAGCGGAGAAATTTATTTTATTTCCCTCTATTTCAAATTCAAGAGTACCGAAGACGTTGTTACAAACGTTTGCAACCATTTCTTCAACAAAGGACATCATCCAGTAATAGTCTTTATATGCGACATAAAGTTCAAGCATTGTGAATTCCGGATTGTGCGTTCTATCCATACCTTCGTTACGGAAGTCTTTGGAGATTTCATAGACTCCATCGAAACCGCCTACGATTAATCTCTTTAGATATAATTCGTCTGCAATTCTAAGGTAGAGATCTATATCCAGAGCATTGTGGTGAGTAACAAAAGGACGAGCAGTAGCACCGCCATACAATGGTTGTAAAATTGGAGTTTCAACTTCAACAAGTCCTTGGCTGTCAAGAAATTTTCTAATCTCTGTTACAATTTTAGAACGAAGTATAAATACTTTCTTAACCTCCGGATTAACAATTAAATCCACATAGCGCTGACGGTACCGTAACTCTTTATCTACGAACTGATCGTAAATTATTTTGTTACCGCTCTCATCTACTGCTTCTTTTGCAATCGGAATAGGTAAGAGGGATTTTGCTAAAAGTTGATAAGACTTAGCATGAACCGAGATTTCCCCTGTTTTAGTTTTGAATACATAGCCCTCTACACCAATAATATCACCTATGTCAAGGAGTTTAAAGTTGTCATATACTTCACCAATATCATCCTTCTTTAAATAAATTTGAATTCTTCCTTCCATATCCTGAACGTGAGCAAAAGATGCTTTGCCCATTCTTCTTATAGCCATAATTCTACCGGCTATTTTTACATCTTTATTTTCATACTGTTCAAAATTGTTTTTAATATTCATTGAATAATTATCAACATCGTAACTGTAAGCAAACGGCATAACACCTTTTTCATAAAGCTCTTTTAATTCTTCATGACGTCTTTGAACCAAGGAATTATATTCCAGTTCAGGATTAAGGTTCTCCAATTTTCCTCCGTTTAATTTCTAACAAAATTTACAAGTCTATTACAGACATGATCTTCAATGTAATTAGCAAGATTAGGTGATACTAAAAAATTATTAACCATAATAGAAAAAACCAGCATTTCCCCGCTTATTGTATTCAAATATCCAGAAAGAGAAGAGATATTTTCATTGTATCCCGGTTTAGCTCTAACTTTTCCTTCGGCAGTAATTTTCTTCATTCTATTAGCAAGAGTTCCGTCCATACCCCCAATTGGTAAGGAGTCGTAAAATATTTCAAACTCTTCCGAGCTATAAATAAAAGTTAACAAATTTACTATTTGTCTTGGTGAAGCAAGGTTTAATCTGGATAAACCGGAGCCATCAACCATAACCATATTAATAGGATCAATTCCCATTGATTTGAAATATTCTTTAGAAGCAAGAACTCCATTTTCGGTAGATCCGTAATTATAAGCTTCAAAACCAATAGTCTTTAATATTTGTTCCGCATAAAAATTATTACTGTTCTTATTCAGTTCTTTAATAATCATATGAAGCGGAACCGACTCGTGTGTAAATAAATGCGAAAGGTTTTCAGCAATGATAATTTTATCTGCATTTTTAATGCTGCTAATTTTTCCTTTTACATTAATCCCCTTTTGTTCCAGTATTTCCTTGAATACACATAGGTAGAACTGTGTTGGATCAGTAATAGAAACATAATCAATAAAGATATCAGAGTTTTTTTGAATAGAGCCGATTATATTTATTGTATTTGAACCGGTTAAACGATTTACCTTAATATTTTGCGGAATATTATTATTTACGGTTATTACCTTTTTAACCAACTGAACAAATCCTGTATTTGGAACAACTTCAATTTCAGCTGGAAGTCCGGTTTCAGTCGGTTTTATTTTGACCATAACAATATTATCATTAAAAGAAAGAGCTCCGGAGGGAGCATAGAACCATTTAGAATCGTTATCTAGAATCCAACCTTTGCCAATACTAAGGTTATCGAATGTTGCGTCGTCGCCAAAAATATTTCCGTTAATTTCATTAACTCCCTTGGATTTAAGACTATCAGCCCATGATTCAAATATGATTGTAGAATTACCTTTGTAAAATCGGTTTGAAATAGTTGGATCTCCAAAACCCTGAATTATTAAATCGCCTTCTAATTTTCCGTTTTTAATCAATCCATTAGCAAGAATATTGGTCTGGTAAACATAATTTGCCCCGAGTAATTTTAAGGCAGCGGCAGAAGTAAATAATTTAATATTAGAAGCCGGATTAAAAAGTTTATCAGAATTCCGTTTATAAATTATCTCCCCGGTCTTTAGGGATTTAACAAGCACACCCCAAACTGCGTTGCTGAAATTAGGATCATTAAAAGAATCATCAAGCTGATCTCTAAGCTCATTTAAATTGCTTAATGCCGTGGGTCGTTTAACTGCTGTTGAATCCTTAACCTGTCCAAATGCAATACTACAGATAAAGAGGAGTACAATAATTTCTTTATTTACTATATTTTTTATAAACATTTTCAATTTCTGAATATGATAATTTTCTATAACCGCCAGCCGGAATTCCTTTTACATCAAAAGGTCCGTATGTAATCCTTTCAAGAGAAGTAACTTTATAACCAAGAATTTCGAACATTCTTTTAACAAAATGGTTTCTGCCTTCGGTAGCAGTAACCAAAACTTTTTCGTAAACATGCTTTTTAAGGAAAGAGATATCTGTGAATTTACTTTTTCTACCATCGAGTGTAATACCTTTAACCAATTTTAACCGGTCTTCTTCTTCTAATTTTCTGTTTAGTGCGGCTTTATATACACGAGGAATATTATTCTTTGGATGAGTAAGGAAATTTGTAAACTCCCCATCATTAGTTAGAATTAATACTCCGGTGGTATCGTAATCGAGCCTTCCAACCGGATAAATTTTTTGTCCGGACTTAATCAGGTCTGTAACTTTTCTTCTTCCTTTTTCATCATCTGTAGTAGTAACAA
>JAGVBL010000234.1 GCA_020059785.1 Ignavibacteriales bacterium
AGAATACATGCAATTGGCGATAGGGGAAACAGAGAAGTGTTAAATATTTACGAGGAGGTTTTCAAAAAGAATCCTGATAAAAAAGATTTACGCTGGTGTATCGAACATGCCCAGCATATTTCTGCACCGGATATTCAGCGCTTTGCAAAATTAGGCGTTGTTGCAGCAATGCAAAGTGTTCACTGTACATCGGATGCTTTATTCGTACCCGAAAGACTTGGAGATGAAAGAGCAGAAGAGGGCGCTTATGTATGGAAGAAATTAATTAAAAGCGGTGCAATTATTTGTAATGGAACAGATGCGCCCGTTGAAGACGTTGACCCCATAAAATGTTTCTATTCTGCTGTTACAAGAAAATCCTCGAATGGAAAAGAGTTTTATCCAGATCAAAAAATGTCGAGACTGGAAGCCTTGAAATCTTATACCGTAAACGGTGCTTATGTTTCTTTTGAAGAGAACATAAAAGGAATATTAAAAACCGGAATGCTGGCCGATATAACAGTACTTTCAAATAATTTACTAACATGCTTAGAAAACGAAATTCTCAACACCCGCGTTTTATACACAATTGTAGGGGGTAAAATAGTTTATAAACAATAAATCGACTTCTACAAATATCAATTTCCCCATTAAATAATCTAATCAAAGAGAAAACCCGGTTTCTATCCGGCTATGTTATTCTTTTTCTAATACAATAAAAAAATTTTCCCAACCGGTAACTTTTTTATTTATCCGTTCGTCTATATAACCGTGAAATAAGAAACCTTTATATGGGGGGATAAATGAAAAACATTATTTTATTACTTCTTTTAGCCGTTGTGTGTCTTAATGCTTCTCCATTATTGCCGAATGAAGAAAAGATCGATACCAAAAAAGGTATGATTAAAGCGGTAATAATGGATGGAAAAAACAATATTCCAATTGAATATGCTAATGTAACAGTCCATAGCTCTAAAGATTCTTCTTTTATATCCGGCAGCGCATCCGGCAAAAACGGGGAGCTGTTAATACCCAACCTTCCCGAGGGAAATTATTATATGAAGGTTAGTTTTATAGGATATGATAAAACAATCATTCCAAACATTTCAATTACTACAGATAAAAAAGAAGTGTCGCTGGGCGTTATTAAAATTAATCCTACAGAAATTAAAATGGACGCAGTAAATGTGGTTGGTGAAAAACCAACAGAAGAATACCACCTTGATAAAAGAGTAATAAATGTTAGCAAGGATAATACAGCTGCCGGCGGGACGGCTTTAGATGTATTACAAAATCATCCTTCAATTCAAGTTGATCAAAACGGCAATGTAACATTACGCGGAAGTTCTAATTTTACAGTTCTTGTAAACGGAAGACCGGGCGTTCTTCAGGGATCTGATGCGCTGAGACAAATTCCGGCAAACATTATCGACAATATTGAGCTGATTACAAATCCATCTGCAAAATACGATGCCGAGGGCGCTGCCGGAATTGTAAATATTATTACCAAAGTTTCGGCTTATGATAATATGTCTGGCATTATTAACGGAGGACTTGGTTCAAGAACTAAATATAACGGCGATGTTACGTTAAATTATAAATCGGGCGATTGGGGTTTAACCGGAAGCGCCGATTACAGATTGTTCAGTAACGCCAATTACCAGGGTTACGATAGATATACATCAACTACTGCCGGAACGATGTATCAGCGGGCGGACATTAACCAGAATTTCAGAAGAAAAAATTTCAACGCAAAAATTGGAATTGATTATGCAATAAGTCCCGTTACAGGAATTTCATTTACAAACTCAATCGGAAGATTCGCATTCAATGGGAATTTTGTGCTTGACGGATCGGACTTACAAAATGCTTCTGCGGGAAATCCCAAGTACACAACCAATCAACAACTGTCCGATATTACTGCAGATTATCTTCAGTCTATTCTTTATTTCAATCATCAATTCAATCCTAAGATTGACGAACTAACTTTCGAAGCGGTTTATACAAATCTATTTCAACCGTATTTACAAACCGCCAGAGAATACATTACAGATGCTAATCATCAGAACTGGTCATTAAATCCTAACACAATTAATTACGACAACCGGACAACCCGCAACGATGGAAGAATAAAGCTGAATTATTCTTACAAGTTCAACGACAAATCAAAATTCGAAAGCGGAATCCAGATTAATCTTGCATATAGAAATTTCGATTACCTGTTTAAGACATTCAACTGGAATACAAATCAATGGTTTAACGATCCTACATATACAAACAAATATGATTTCAGAAATAATATTTATGCTGCGTTCGCAACATATTCCAATAGCCTTGAAGCGCTTGAGTTAGATTACCAGCTTGGATTACGTGCCGAACAAACCGATCGTCTCCTTCAACAAATAACATTAGACAAGGATTACGCTTACAATCGGATTCATCTGTTCCCATCGGTTAACCTGTTGAAAAAAATTGATCAGGCACAGCAGCTGCAATTTAGTTACAGTAGAAGAATTAACAGACCGTTTGAAGGGGCTTTGAATCCTTTCCCTAATTATTCGGATTCGTATGCATTAGTAATTGGTAATCCTGATCTTAAACCGGAATTGATTAATTCCTTTGAATTAAATTATCAGAATACTATTGGCGGTGTATTCTTATCTGCACAGACTTATTATAGAAACACAGAAAATACTTTTCAACAGACCGCTTTAATTGGTCCCGATGGTAGATTAAATCTATCCTTTGGAAACATAGCAAAAACTTATTCTCTTGGTTCGGAATTGTCCGCTGGATTTTCTTTGGCGCAATGGTTCCGGTTAGATCCCGCATTAAACCTATACAAAACTCATCTCGAAGGAAAACTACAGGATAATTATTACGAGCAGAATGGATTCGTCTGGTCGAGCCGTTTACGTTCAACGCTCTATTTTTCTCCGGAGACAAGATTCCAGGTTGCTCTCTTTTATACAGCAAAACAGAAAATATTACAGGGAGAAATTGACCCGGTTATAAACTTAACTTTATCGCTGCGCCAGGAATTTCTTGATAAAAAATTAATTGTAACCGCAACAGCACAAAATCTTTTTAATACAGGAAGATTCAAATTATTTACCGATGCTGGTAACGGAACGCTTTTATACTTAACCGCACGCCCCGAAGCGCCCGTATTCAATATTACGCTAAGTTATAATTTCAATAACTTTAGAAACACTTCAAAGGTAAACGATAGAGTTGATGTTAACGTAAACACTGGCTTTTAACTGACCTAACCGGGAGCGGAGAAGCCGCTCCCTTTTTCTATTAGCCATTCTGAAATTTCATTTCTAATTTTGAACCATTCCTTTACAAATTATTGTTTTACTTACATGAGACTACAACAAGCAATTATATTCTTCGGAATTGTTTTCACGGTTTATGGTTTAATAAACTATTATATCTACCGCCGGGCTATTCCGATTGTGCCTGATAATTATAGATTAATATTTACAGCAATTTTCATTTTCATCGTTCTCTCATACGTCGCCGGAAGAATTTTAGAAAATTACTGGGTCTGGTAT
Organism: Ignavibacteriales bacterium; assembly: GCA_020059785.1. GTDB lineage: Bacteria > Bacteroidota > Ignavibacteria > Ignavibacteriales > Melioribacteraceae > DSXH01. The sequence goes on from JAGVBL010000234.1 coordinate 3,540, forward strand.
GTTAGTGATTTTTTAGTATGGGTCGGTTCTTTCTGGATAGCGATAATGTTCTACACATTTTTGTGTTTAATAATAATCGATCTGTTCCGTTTAATAAATTATATAATCCCATTCTTTCCTTCTGTAATATCAGAGAACCCGGAAAAGGTTAGAAGGCTGGCTGCATTAATAGTTTCTGTTTTTGTTTTTATAATGGTAGCCGGGGGATTTTTTACTACGCGCCTTTTCACAGTAAAAAAATACAACCTTGGCATAAATAAAAATGCCGGCGAGTTGAAATCGTTAAATATTGTAATGGCGTCCGATCTTCACCTTGGAACTATTAACGGAAAAAATTTTGCCTATCGGGTTGTTGACCGGATAAACAAACAGAAACCCGATATTATTTTGCTTGCCGGAGACATAATAGACGAAGATATTAATCCGGTTTTAAGAGATAACGTTGGCGAAGCCCTTCTTGAACTAAATGCTAAATACGGTGTGTATGCAATTACCGGCAACCACGAGTATATTGGCGGAGTTAACGATGCCGTTGAATATCTTAACCGACATAACATTCATATGATAAGGGACTCATATGTTAAGATAGATAATTCCTTTTATGTTGTTGGAAGAGAAGACCGGGACAGCAAAAGATTTGCCGATTACAGCCGCAAGCCTTTAAATGAAATACTTGAAGGCATTGATAAATCCCTTCCTGTTATAATGATGGATCATCAGCCGTTTCAATTAAACGAAGCAATGGAAAACGGAATCGATTTACAGTTATCGGGACACACACACAACGGACAGTTATGGCCCGTCAATTATATCATGGGAATGATTTACGAACTGCCGTGGGGCTATAAATTGAAAGGAAGCACTCAATATTATGTTTCGTGCGGAGTAGGCGGATGGGGACCGCCGGTTAGAATTGGAAGCAGACCGGAAATAATAAATATAAAACTCAACTTTGTAGGCAAATAGAATTTGAATCCCCATTAAATGGATTCCAAATTTTACTTCGTCAGAACCATTTTCTTCGTTACAGAAAATTTCCCTGTGCGCAACCTATAATAATAAACACCGCTTGGTAAAGACGTTCCATGGAACGTCTCTACATAATAACCCGCTTGTTTGTATTCACTTACCAGTGTTGCAACTTCTTTTCCCAGTATATCATAGACTTTCAATTGAACATGGCTGCCGACCGATAACTGACAACCGTATTCGGATTAAATGGATTGGGATAATTTTGATGAAGAGAAAAACCCGAAGGAAGATCTTCGTAATATTCCGTGCTATTAGTAGATAATGTTCTGATAAAAAAAATCAATTACTCTGTTTCTTGTTGAATCGGAGTTAAAAGCCCCTCTTCCATGTCCTGCACCAAGCTGCGGAATAAATATTATGTTGTGGTTAATCTTTCTAAAAGCAGAATCAAGTTCAACGCTTTGATGATACGGAACTGTCATATCTTGTGTGCTGCGCATAATTAAAAACGGCGGATCGTCGTTAGAAACATAAGTTATTGGACTTGCTGCGATCTCTTTATCAATGAATTTGCTCTAAGCCATCTTATGGCTCCTTTGCAATCATGTATCTGTGCGGGAAAAATTGCCTCGTTAGTCTATCTATAGTTTATACTGACGACAGCAAAACCATGGCTTAGAAGGTAAAGTCCGCTTACATTACTTTTAGAACCACTCATCCATGCCCCGCCATGAATCCAGACGACAACAGGAAAAGGAGCGCTTCCGGTTGTTGGCAGATAAATGTCTAACATTTGACGACATTGCCGGAACCGCCGTAATCCAGATTTGAATATGACGGCTGCGCCTGAGCGAAAACCCGGCTTAAGAGAATAAAGGAAAATACTATTGTTAGTAAAACGTGTTTTTCATTTCAACAAAATCATTTTACCGGATTTAGCTTTATTGCCGGCTTGCAACGTGTAAAAATAAACGCCCGAAGGCAATGTATAATTCACAATAGATAGTGTATAATTATGAGTACCTGCTTGTTTGAACTCATTAACCAGCGTCGCAACTTCTCTTCCAAGAGTATCGTACAATTTTATTGATACAAATTCTGCTATAGGAATCGAATACTTAATCATTGTACTTGGGTTGAAAGGATTGGGAAAGTTCTGATAAAGAACTATTTCTGATGGAATTTCTTCAGTGCTTATATTTATGCCGGTTGGAATCGATTGATATTTATAGCGGCTTCTTTTAATTGCATTTCTCAATTCATCAAGAGATGGCGCAGCTGCAATTGCAAAAGCAATATTTTGTGTCTTACCTGAATTTATACTAAATGGTCCGCTGCTTGCAACATATGAAATATCGCTAATAAAAGGTGTGGTATTATAAATACCGCTTGAGAGTGTTATAAACTTTTCGATATCGGTAAAACCGTTACCGTCAAACAGCCGGACATCTCCGGAATTTGCATCGTTTTTAATCGGATAGTAACCGTAATTGCTGTGCGATATTAAAGCTGTGCCAACGTAAACATTAGGTTGGTTTGTATTGTAAGCATAAGCAAAGTTATCGGTTACATCATATAAGGTTGTGTTGTTTGCGTAATCGGAATCAGGTATGTCCCAGTCAATAAAAAATCCGGCAAATAAATTATTTATTGATTGCTGGGTGGTATTATTAAGCGCTGTTCTTATAATTATATAATTTTCGTCTTCGGGTGTGTTAAAACTATAAGTATAAAAATGAGTTGAAATCCCGAGCCTGGGCGATATTCCGCTGTCGTCAAAATTTGTATAGGTTTCCTGAAAAGCATTCGGTCCGGGGCTTGTAAATGAAATGGGAACAATTCTCTTAAAATCACGGCTCTGTTCATCGCTAATCCGCGCTGCATCCATAACCATACTGGAAGAGGTTCCATACATAAAGGCGCCTTCAAACATTAAATTTCTTCCGTTCATAAATCTGAAACCAATGCCCTCTTTATTAGCGCTATAATCATTAAAACCAAGAGCGCCTTTACTTGTAACACTCATTTGAATTTTGCTTGTTGTATGTGTTTCAAGCGGGATATTAATTTTTATTGAAAATAACTGTACATCGGTATATCCGGCGGAATTAAAACGTATTACAAAATTTACTGTGTGGTCTATCGGGGCACCGGTTTTAATTGTAAATCTGAATTTATTACTTGCTGTTTGAAGTGTGCCGAGCGAAACATTAAATGCGCCTTGTGTAATATTTATCCAGGGATCGCCGGTTGTTAATGTAATATTAAGATTATTTGCCGCTGCAAGGTAATTGGTGAAATTCGCATTTACTTCCACCGATTCGCCCGATTGATAAATTCCATTGCCATTACCAATTTCAGTTAATCGAAGATTTGACACACGAACCGAAGGACTTCCGGTTTCTGTTAATGCTCTAAATGCATTGATTCTGCCTCTACCTAAAAGCATTTCGTAACCGGGATTTTGAGCATCAACATTATCGGCTGTTATTCTTATCTGTTCGGCTATTTGAAGCGGTGAGTAATTCGGATATTTTGAAAACACGAGTCCCGCCAATCCGGCTACAAGCGGCGAGGCCATTGATGAGCCGTTTATAACATTGTAGAGCAGACTATTATTGTTTGTATCTCCGCGCCACGTTGAAAGTATTGAGGTTCCCGGCGACATAACATCAACGTTAAAACCATAATTACCGGCAAAACTTTTTGTGTCGTTATCCGTGTTAAGCCAGCCGACAGATAGAACGCCGTCATAGCTTGCCGGATAAAAGGTATCGCTCGATGCATCATTACCGGCGGCGGCAACAACAAGAGCGCCGTTTACAATAGCGTAATTAATAACATCCTGTTCAAAATCGGAATGACTGTATCCACCCCAGCTGCAATTAATAACCTTTGCACCTTTCTCTGCAGCATAAACAATTCCCTCGAATCCGTAAACCACATAAGGATTATCATTTGCATCGCGAACATCGCTACGGGAAACTTTTACGGGAAGAATTCTGCAATTAAAACCAATGGACGCAATACCAACTCCATTGTTTGTAACGGCTCCTGCTATTCCGGCTACATGAGTTCCATGATAAGAATTTCTGTAAGACTCATCTTCGTTCGGATCATTATCCGGAGTTCCGTCAAGTCCGCCAAAATCCCAGCCGCGTATGTCGTCGGGATAGTAGCC
>JAGVBL010000380.1 GCA_020059785.1 Ignavibacteriales bacterium
GATTGAATGAAATAGGGATTTTTAAAAAAATTGGTCTTAAGCTTACTATTGTAGTAAGTTTTACTGCGGTTGTAATTATAGGCGTCTATTCTTACTTCAACATTAAATCGCAGAATGATGTATTGCTTTCGGAAGTTGAAAGACATGCCAACCAATTAAGCGAGACGGTAAAGAATAGTACGCGATACAGCATGTTGTTTAATGAGCGGGATCAGATTCAAGAAACAATAATGACAATTGGAAAAGATCCCACAATCTATGATGTTAGGATACTAAATAAAGAGGGAATGATTATTTACTCGAGGAAGCAAGATGAAATCGGTCAGATGTTAGATAAGAAAGCAGAAAGCTGTTATGCATGTCACGCAGAGAACAAACCTCTTGAAAAACTCCCTATGAAAGATAGAACCCGCATATTCAAGCTTCATCCGGATTCCACACGAATAATGGGAATTGTTAATCCAATCTACAACGAAAAATCTTGCTGGCAATCCGATTGTCATGCTCATCCAAAAGAGGCAACAGTATTAGGTGTACTTGATGTGAGCATTTCACTTCAGGCAATTGATGAACAATTAAAAAAAAATCAAATTCGTGTCTTTATCTTAGCAATAGTATCTGTAATTGCTATTGGTTTAATCATCGGCTTATTTGTAAAAAAATGGATTGACAATCCCGTTAAAGAATTAGTTAATGCAACAAACGAAGTAGCATTAGGCAATCTTAATTATACTATAACTGATTTAGGTAACGACGAGTTAGGTTATCTGGCTAAATCATTTAACAAGATGATTAACCGATTAGATGAAACAAGACTTCAACTTGTTCAATCTGATAAAATGGCATCCCTGGGAAGACTTGCCGCCGGTGTTGCACATGAAATTAACAATCCTCTTACCGGCATTTTAACTTACAGCAGCTTTTTATTAAAACGGACTAAAGACAATCCACAAATGCAAGAAGATTTAAATGTTATTGTAAGAGAGACAATGCGAAGTAGAGAAATTGTTAAAGGTCTTCTTAATTTTGCACGTCAGTCCACACCCAAAAAACATCAGGTTGATATAAACGAAATTATTAAGCGGGCAATTAATGTTGTTAATAATCAATTAAAGTTCAGCAGAATCAATCTTTCTAAAGAGCTTAATGAACAAATTCCAAGAATAATTGCAGATGCAAACCAAATACAACAGGTTTGCTTAAATCTCTTACTTAATGCAATTGATGCAATAGGTACCGGGGGTGGTTCTATCGATATTAAAACGAACCCGACAAGTTTACCACCAAAAGGAAATACGCAAATTAAATCTGCGGTTTGTTTAAAAAACCATAATCTTGTTTACAAAGAATTTAAAATTGGCGGTCTTCCCTCGATTCAACTAAAAATAAAATCGAATGGATTTGAAGGCTTTATGAATCTGGATCCTATTTATGGTAACGATAGGCATTTCTTTGGAATCAACTTATCCAAAAACAGTTCGATCAGTTTAAATTGCCCCACGTGCGATATTTCTTTAATTGACAAAAATGAAAAATGCCCTGAATGCGGTGGACCGGTTTATAAAATTACAATTCCTAACCAGGGCTATTTGGTTGGTTGCGCATCATTTAATGATAACTGGCAGAAATGGGAATTTGTTGACCGCGGTGGAGACAGACAATTTGTTGAAATAAAGATTAAAGATTCGGGATGCGGAATTCCTCAAGAAAATATTCCTAAACTTTTTGAACCATACTTTTCAACAAAAGGTCAAAAAGGAACAGGACTCGGTCTGGCAATAGTATGGGGAATTATAGACAACCATAATGGAACTATCGATGTTGAAAGTGAAGTAGGTAAAGGAACTACATTTTCTATTAAATTGCCATTAGCTTAGATGAAAGAAGAATTCGATATATTAATTATTGACGATGAGCAGGTTGTTATTGATTCTATTAAAAGGATCTGCGATATAAATAATTATAAAGTTGATTTTGCACTCGATGCAGAAACGGCTCTTTTAAAAATCAACCGGAATAAATTCAGAATTATCATTAGTGATATTATGATGCCGGGAATGGATGGATTTCAATTCCTAAATGAATTGAGAAATAAGAATATCGATACACCTGTTGTTATTACTTCTGGATACTCTACTATTGAAAATGCTGTCCGTTCACTTTATAGCGGTGCACTCGACTTTATTCCAAAACCTTTTACATTTGATGAAATATTAAGCGTAATAAAAAGATGCATTAAATACAGCGAGCTGACTAATCCTTCAGCAAAAAATATTAGTTCGATTGTTCATGTTCCGTGTCCGGCTAAATATTACCGGTTAGGATATTCATGCTGGGTTAATGAATTGAATGATGGTTCGGTTAATATTGGGGCAACCGATATATTTATTAAGACACTTGAAAATATTCGGACCGTAGAATTCATGGAAAACGACACGATGATAAATCAAGCCGAACCAATAGTTAAATTAATTGCAGAAGACGGTACAATTAATCAGCTCTATTCTGCTGTAAGCGGAAGAATTATTGAGAGTAATCAAAAAATATTAAGCGATATTACTTTATTAGAAAAAGATCCTTACTTCACAGGTTGGCTTTATAGAATTATACCCGATCAACTCGAACTGGAAATGAGCATGTTAACACCGTGTAGTTCGGATCGCTAAAGGAACTTAAAACAAGGAGATATATTATGCCTCTCTTCATATTAGCATTAGTGCTATTTATTGTGGTCGATGTAGTAATAAGATTCACAATTAAAAAAATGAATGAGAAAAAACTTCGTAAAGAACGCGAAGAAATACTTAATGAAAGCATCAACCTGGATTTCAGCACAGAGGCTGTATCATTAAAACGTGCAGATGTTCCTAATCCAAAAGCAAGAATTCTTTGCGTGGATGATGAAGATGTAATTCTGGACAGCTTTAGAAAAATTCTGGTGCTTGATGGTTATGCTGTTGATACAGTTAATTCTGGACAGGAAGCAATGAATCTTATTAAATCTCATCATTACGATTTTGTTTTTACAGACCTCAAAATGCCGGCAATGGATGGTGTTGAAGTAACAAAACTTGTAAAACATTTACGCCCTGATATAGATGTTATAATTATAACAGGATATGCTACTGTTGAAACTGCTGTGGACTGTATGAAGCTTGGTGCAATGGATTATGTTCAAAAACCATTTACTGAAGATGAATTACTTGAGTTCACAAAAAAATCCCTTGTTAAACGTCAGGATCGAATTCAGAAACAGTTAAAACCTCGCGTTCATATTGCTCATTTAACAGAAAAAGAAAAATTAGGTGCCGGAGAGTTTTCTATTCCGGGCGGAGTGTTTATTTCTGATGGCCATTGCTGGACTTCTATCGGTCAGGATGGAACAGCTAAAGTTGGTATTGACGATTTTGCCAAAAAACTGATTGGTAAAATTTCCGGTATCGATTTCCCTAATCTTGGAATGAATATCACCAAGGGTCAACCACTCTTCAGTATTAAACAAGGCAATAGAACCGTTCAATTTTTATCTCCTGTCAGTGGGCAGGTAAAAAGTATTAATCATGAATTAAATGAAGATTTAGAAACGCTCGACTTTACTCCATATGAAAAGAACTGGATCTGCTCTATTGATGCAGATAAACTTGATACTGAATTAATCCAACTTAAAATTGGTAAGAATGCAGTTAATTTTTATCAGGAAGAAATCGATAATTATGTAAAAAGAATTAAAGAATTAGTAAAAACAGAATCTAATGGAAGTTTCGAACTTCAGTGGGGACAAATTGAAAGACTTGATGAAAAAGAGTGGTATATGATAACCGGAGAATTCTTTAAAAAGTAACGAACAAAATAGATGGTTCAATTTATTGATTGAAACGGTCTAATTTGACAAAATTGGTATTATCTAAATATTTTGCCAAAAGGATACATTAGCCCGTTATCTTGTTTTTGAGAATCATTTATCCAGAAAATGAGGTATCCTTAGTTTTATTAAACACATATCACAGTCATGTTTCAAAAAAGTTTGAAAAATAATCAATATTCTGTCAGATAAATATCTTGCACGATATTTGACGGATTAATTAAACAGAAAAATAATCTGAAAAAATAGAGGTTCATTTGAATACAAGATCCCTTTTCTTCCATACTCCAAAGTATATAATAATTTGTCTTCTTTTACTTGCTTTCAATCGAACAAAAGGACAGGATTTTAATTGTGCCGATTGCCACGAAACATCTATTAAGATGTCAGTTCATGCAGAAGCTATAGATTGCCAGGGATGTCATGAAGATGTGGTAAATGAAGACCATATTGAAAAAGGTGCAAAAAAAGTTAGTTGCGCTACCTGTCATGATGAATTTGTAAAGTCTGTCGATTCAGATATTCATCATCGGCTCAAAGTAAAAAACCCGCCAACTTGCGTTAAGTGCCATGGTAATCACGAAATTCAAAAACCTCCTACAGATAATAAATTAAAAGCAAAACAATATTGTAATAAATGCCATTCCTCTGCTACGCTATTAGGAAATTACCATTCAGTTACAAAGATTGATAAAAACAATTGTATTAGCTGCCATAAGAA
>JAGVBL010000401.1 GCA_020059785.1 Ignavibacteriales bacterium
GCATCATTCTTTTTCATGCCAAATTTAGAATCGAGCGGAATAAATTTAGCAATAATGAACGAAGGAATTGTAGCAATCAAAACCCAGATAAAGAAATATTTGTAACCCATTGCTTCCTGAATGAAACCGCTGAACATTCCGGGTACCATCATACCCAATGCCATAAATCCTGTTGCAATAGCATAGTGAGAGGTCTTGTATTCTCCATCAGAAATGTAAATCATGTACATCATATAAGCAGTAAATCCGAATCCGTAACCAAATTGTTCGAGTGCAACGCAAGCATTTATCAATATTACCGAGGTTGGTTGAAAGAACGACATATAAACATAAACGGCATTTGGAATATTAATAGCAATTAACATCCACCAGAGCCATTTTTTAAACCTCGTTTGGAAATTAAAACACCTCCAAGTATTCCGCCAAGTATTAGTGAAATAATTCCAATTGTTCCGTAAATAAATCCAACTTCAGAGGTTGATAATCCCAGCCCGCCAATCTCTCTTCCATCAAGCATAAAAGGAGAAGCCATTTTTACTAACTGTGATTCACCCAAACGATATAATAAAAGAAAGCCGATAATAATAAGGACTTTGGGCTTTTCAAAGAATCTTATAAATGCCCTGAAAAATTCATTTAGCGAATCTGTCCTGTGAGATCTTAAAACCGATTTATCGGTAACAGGTTTGGGCAAAATCATTTTGTGGTAAGCAAAAAATACAATGAATAGTAATGCAATAATCACAAATGTAAAAATCCAGGCAATAGGAACCTTCTCGGAATTAACAACAAATGTAGCTTCTACTCTTTGCTGTAGTTCTGGATCGATCTGTATTATTACAAATGCCGGCTTGTTCCAATTCTTAGATGTAAATTTTAATGACTGTCCTTCAATAATATTTATTGAGGTATTACCTTCAGCATTATTCAGCCTAACAAAATATTCATCACCGTCATCGGGTTTCTTGGATAAATGAAGCTTTAAAATTCCTATGTTACCCACCAGTTCATCGGTAGAAGTTGTATCTGATACTGAAATCAAATCCTGGTTAAAACCATTCATAATATTGAATTTATGTCCGAAGTCTCTATAAAAATTTGCTGCATCTTTTGTAATCGGTCTTGTTCCGATTTCCAGATTAGAAGGAGATGCAACTATTCTAAGCTTACCTTCAAGAGGTCTAATTTCTGTAGAATCCAGCCGAATTGTTTGCTGGAAAAACTGATCGGGTCGTGTTGAAACTTTAAATTCTGCCGGTCCAACCGAAAATGTAGTTTCAAGAAAGCCGGCTAAAATTACTAATAGTCCTTGTCCCGCAATCATTGCAACTCTATAAAATGTACTTCGAATACCGACAAAAAAAGATTGTTGCCCCTCAGAAAGTGCTAGCATGTAAAAACCATCAGCGGCTATATCATGGGTTGCAGAGCTAAAAGCTAATAGCCAGAAAAAGGCAAGAGTAAATTGAAAGAAATCCGGCAGCGGTATTGTAAATGCAACTCCAGCCATTCCAGCACCAATAATTAATTGCATTGTTGTAATCCAGAATCTTTTAGTACGAAGAATATCTATTATGGGACTCCATAATGGTTTTATTACCCATGGTAAATAGAGCCAGCTGGTATAGAGAGCAATATCTGCATTGGAAATTCCCAGCCGCTTATACATAATTACAGAAACAGTAATAACAATTACATATGGTAATCCTTCTGCAAAATAGAGTGTTGGAATCCATTTCCACGGATTTTTTATTTTCTCTCTTTTTTCTAAAAGTGTTTTTTTAACTATCATATTAATCCAGTCTATTTAGGAAGAAAATTTTTTAGCAATTAGCACCGCACCAATTTCCGGAGGATATTTAGCTTTAATGATTTTTATGCCGGGAAATTTTTTGTTTATCTGCTCTTTAAGTTTTTTTGAATAATAATTCGTTTGTGAAATTAAACTGCCTTGAAAACATAAATTAATTTTTTCGGATTTAATTCTGCTTGCTATAGCCCTTATGTGAAGTATAAGCTCTTCAATCTCTTCGTTAAGAATTTGGATAGATTCCCTGTTGCCTTTTTCGGCAAGAGAAATTACCAGTTTAGCAATTTCGGCAATGCTGAATTTGGGTGAGTGAATTAATGAAATAAGCTGGTTGATTCCGTTTATCTTATATTGTGAAGAAAATACTTTTGAAAGAGCAGTGGATTTCTTTCTTCCATCAAAAGATTTTGAAATAGTTGATAGAGCTTTTCTACCGATAGAATAGCCGCTTCCCTCGTCACCGATTAATCTTCCAAATCCGCCGACACGCAAGAAATTATTCTTCTCATCCTTTGCATACAAAATAGAACCGGTACCTGCTATTAAGATAGCGCCGGGGGCTCCTATGAAGGCGCCTTCAAATGTTATTTCGATATCAGTAAATATTTTTATCGGTGGTATTTGAATGTGTTTTTTACGTGCAGACTCTTTAATTGATTTCAACAGTAAATCGGAATTGTTTTTTCTACCAACTCCAGCTGTTCCAATAACACATAAAGAAATTTTTTTATTTCCGCTTACAGTTTTTATTAGGGAGACTATTCTTGAAGCCGCAACGTCGAATCCGGTATTCAACGGATTTGATGCTTTACCGTTAGAAGATTTTATAATGTTAAGGTTTTCGTCGGTTAGAATACACCTGGTTTTAGTGCCGCCGCCATCTATACCAATATAATATTCCATTCAACCCGATATTTATTAAAACTAAGATATAGAAAATCATTAGAACTAAAAAGATGGTTTTTCTTGAAAATAATTTGATTGATATCCGATCGAAATGAAAATCAATGTAATTGATTTCGTGAAATATAGTTGTTAGATTTTATCCGGCTCTTGTACTCTTTTTAGAAAATCTCCCGTCCTGTTATAATTAAGCATTCTTGTTTCTTAAAAAAATAATTTCCAGTTCATTCAACTCACCAATAAAGAAGGAGGTTAAAATGCCTTCAAGAAAATTAAAAGAATACTTAGACCAGAACAATGTAAAGTATGTAACAATTAAACATTCTGTTGCTTATACTTCCCAGGAGATTGCAGCTTCTGCACATATTAAAGGGAAAGATTTGGCTAAAACGGTTCTTGTTAAAATTAACGGTAGAATGGCAATGTGTGTTTTACCGGCATCTTGCAAAGTAGATTTTGAACAGCTTAAGAAAGCAATCGGCAACCAAAATATCCGTTTAGCAAATGAAATGGAATTCAAGGACAAATTTCCGGAATGTGAAGTTGGTGCAATGCCGCCATTCGGTAATTTATATAACATAGATGTTTATGTTGCGGAAAGCTTAAAAGATGACGAACAAATTGCATTTAATGCGGGAACTCATACAGAACTCATTCAGATGGCTTTTAGTGATTTTATGAATCTTGTTAAACCCGTTATGGTAAAATTTTCGTTTCCTACTAAATTGTGATGATATTCTATGTTTAGCACATAGAATTAATTTTATTTAAAAAAACAACCATTGTTGATACATTTATAATCATTTTGATAACTCAATTATTATGAAAGGAAAAATAATGAAGATAAGTAAAATCTTGAGTTTATTACTGATTGCTTTATTAATTTTAACGGGCTGCAGTAAAGATGATAACCCTTCATCTTCTGAAGGCGACAATCTTGTTGGTACATGGGTCCTGACAAAAATTATTCTTACATCACTTGGTAATACCGAATTAAATCCTCAACAAGTTGGTTTCAGCGGAACCATAATAATGCGGAGTGATAGAACATTTTCTGCTACATTCACAGATGCTAACGGACCAAGAACTGATACGGGTACCTGGAGCGTTTCGAATGGAAAGATTTCCATGAAAAGCTCTTCAGGAGAAACACAGGTTTGGCCTTTTGGAATAACAGGAAATAAATTAACGATCGAGACAAATCTTGAAATACCTAATTTAGGTAATATCCCGGTTCGGTTAGAATTTACAAAACAATAATTCTACTGGACTGTAAATTAGATCAGCGTCTTATTTACAGTCCTTCCTTTTTCTCTTTAAAATATTTATAAAAGCTTTTTATAGAAACTGAATTTAAGCTTATCGCTACTATTAAACGTAAAAATATTTATGGAGGTGCTATGAAAAACCAAGTAGGTATTTGGCTCGATAGTAAAAGTGCGTTAATTCTTAATATAACCGAAAGCGAAGAAAAATTAATTAAGGTAAAAAGTGAAATTGAAAGTAAGATTAGATTTTATGGAGAAAATAAAAAATACACTCGAATGGGTAATCTGTTTATTGACTCTGAAAAAACTAAGGAACAGAGACGTCTTCATCAGATGAAGAATTATATGCAAGTAATTATTGGTCATTTAAAAAGAGCAACAGATATTTACATTACCGGCCCGGCTCAGACAAAATTATTTCTAAGTCAGGAATTGGAAAAAAAGAAATCTTTTTCAAAAAAGAATATTGTAATAGAAAACTCGGATAGTATGACGGAAAAGCAAATTTGTGCAAAGATCCGGAAGTATTTTGACTCAACCTTAAAATAATTGAGAAACGCCAATAGATTCTACTTGCTAATAAATTGTAATGCCAATAAGTTTCAGACACTAATATTCTATTTTTGTTTATTCTTATAGGAAACCAATATGAGTCTAAGTCAAATTGCAAGATCAATTAAAGCATCACCCACCCTGGCATTAAATGAAAAAGCGGCAATCTTAAGAGAAAAAGGAGATCCGGTAATTCATCTTGGAGGTGGAGAACCTAAAAGTAGAGCACCGATGGATGCTCTATTAGCAGCAGTAAATTCATTAAATACCGGTGAAATTCGTTACGCTCCGGCTGACGGAATTCCCGAATTGAAAAAAGCGATTATCCGTTATACAGAAGAATTTTACGGAAGAAAAGTTAATCCTGAAAATGTAATTGCTTCGGGCGGTGCTAAACAGGCAATTATGGTTGCAATGCAATCAATTCTTAATCCTCAAGAAGAAATAATTTTCCCGTCACCTTACTGGGTTAGTTATCCTGATATGGCAAGATTATGCGGTGCTATTCCTGTTCCTGTTCTTCCTGAAGATGGAACATTTTATCCACGGCTTAAAGATATTGAACAGAGAGTTGGTAGCTATACACGGGCAATTATTATTAACAGTCCAAACAATCCAACCGGCGCAATGTATTCGGAAGAATTTATTGCCGATATTGTTGATTTCTGCGAAAAGAAAGATATCTACCTAATAATGGATGATATTTATCATCGATTGATATTCGATGGTAAAAAACCATTTAGCGCATATAACTATACCAAAAAATCTGTCGAAGAATCGAAATTGATAATTATTAATGGTGTATCCAAACAATATGCAATGACAGGTTTTAGAATTGGATGGGCAGTAGGTAATAAAAAAGTAATTGAAGCAATGGCTAATATTCAGGGTCATCAAACTTCCGGTCCTTCTGTTCTCTTACAGAAAGCGGCAGTCGGTGCATTAAATGGAATTCAATCCAGTGTTGAAAGTCTGCGTGTTACTCTGGAAAATAATCGTAATGTTCTTATTGGATTACTCAAATCATTTAACGGTGTTAAAGTAACTGTTCCTGATGGAACGTTCTATTGCTTTGCTGATTTCAGTGCTTATGAAAAAGACTCGCAAAAATTATCTTCACATCTAATTGATAAAGTAATGGTTCTTACTGTTCCGGGTAAAGAATTTGGTCTGGATGGTTATTTAAGAATCAGTTATTGCGGAACAATAAAAGATATTACAGATGGTATTGAAAGGATGAAATGGGCGCTCGACCCGAATTCTCCTAACGAACTTTATATTGGCGACCGCAAACTAGTGAGGGATTGGTCATGAGTAAATACCTAGATTTCAATACGCCGGCAAGCAAGCAAGCTCAGGAACTTGCATCAGATTTCCGATTAAAAAATCAGGGACTTACATACCTTGATAGAGTTTATTGGAATTTACCAGAAGAAGCCCTTTACGAAGAATCTATTTTCAGGAATGAAGGTAAATTGGTTAAAGGCGGAGCTCTTTTAGTAAATACTGGTAAACATACAGCTCGTGCTGCTGCCGATAAATTTGTTGTTAGAGAAGAATCAACTGAGAAAGACATTTGGTGGGGAACCTATAACCGTCCGTATGCCCACGCCAAGTGGTCTCAGATGATGGGTCGATTACAAGCATGGGCACAGGGCGAAGAATTTTTTGTACAGGATGTTTATGCCGGTGCAGACCCGGATTATAAAATGCCCGTTCGTATAATTACGGAAAAAGCTTGGCATTCATTGTTCGCGCGGAATATGTTTATCACTACAAATGATAGAGATGAATTTAAAAAATTCATTCCTGAATTTACTGTAATTGCTGTACCCGGTTTTAAGGTAGACCCAATAACAGATGGAACACGCACTGAAACGGCAATCCTGCTTAATTTCGATCAGAGAACAGCCATAATTGCAAATTCACTTTATGCCGGCGAAATTAAAAAATCAATCTTCACGGTTCTTAATTTTTTACTTACTTATCAGGATGTTTTACCAATGCATTGTTCTGCAAACGTTGGTAACAGTGGTGATGTTGCTCTCTTCTTTGGACTTAGCGGAACAGGTAAGACAACACTTTCTGCAGATCCAAAACGAAGACTAATAGGAGATGATGAACATGGATGGAGTTCAAACGGTGTTTTCAACTTTGAAGGTGGTTGCTACGCAAAAGTAATCCGGCTTTCTGCAGAGCATGAACCGCAGATATATGCAACTACACATCGATTTGGAACTATACTTGAAAATGTTGTCTTCGATCCAATCTCAAGGAATATTGATCTTGATGACGATATTATAACTGAGAACACCCGTTGTTCATATCCAATAGAATTTATTCCAAATGTAATTGAAGAAGGATATGTTAGAACACATCCTAAAAATGTTATTTTTTTAACATGTGATGCATCCGGAGTAATGCCGCCAATAGCACGTTTAACTCCTGAACAAGCACAATATCATTTTATTAGCGGTTATACTTCTAAAATTGCGGGTACAGAAATCGGGCTTGGTATCGAACCGCAAATTACATTCTCTGCATGTTTCGGCGGTCCATTTATGGTTCGTCATCCTTTCGATTACTCCGAAATGTTGAAACAAAGATTACTAAAGCACAATGCTACTGTTTGGCTGGTTAATACCGGTTGGGTTGGAGGAAGATTCGGAGTTGGTAAACGTATTAGTATTCGTCATACACGTAATTTGTTGAGTGCTGCTCTCGATGGAAAATTAGATAAAGTGAAATTCAGAAAAGACAAACTATTCGGTTACGAAATTCCGATGAGCTGTCCTGATGTTCCGGAAGATGTTTTATATCCGGAAAATTCATGGGGCAATAAAGACGAATACTGGAAAAAATACGATGCTCTTGCTGCAAGATTTATAGAGAACTTTAAGCTGTTTGAAAATGGTTGTTCTAAAGAAGTAATTGCTGCCGGCCCCAAACGGCTGTAATCTTTTTTATTAAGTGGTTTCATCAGCGGCAAGGTGGAACCACTTAACTCTCCTTTCTTATTAATAATTTATACCTTATTTTTTTTATAAGAATCATAAACATATTCAAAAGGATAATCAGGTGACCGTATCAAAAAGAATTAGTAACATTAATATTTCATCAACAATGAAAATTGCCCAGGAAGCAAAAGAAATGCTTCACAAGGGAATTGATGTGATTGACTTGAGTGTTGGTGAGTTGGATTATCCTACACCGCCTAACGTAAAAGATGCTGCTATAAAGGCAATTGATCAGAATTTTACAAAGTATACTATTAATTCCGGAACGATCGAGTTGCGGGAAGCAATTGCAGATAAATTAAGAAAAGAAGATTATCTCAATTATTCGCCATCAGAGATTATTGTTTCCAATGGTGCAAAACAATGCGTCTATAATGCAATCCAATCCGTTATTAATGATGGCGATGAAGTTATTTTCTCATCTCCATATTGGGTTTCATATCCCGAGATGGTTTCTCTTGCAATTGGTAAAAGTGTAATTATAAATACAAATGAACGGGATAATTTTAAAATTAGCCGAGAACAGTTGGAAGAAGCCATTTCACCAAGAACAAAACTTTTAATTCTTTGTAATCCATCTAATCCAACAGGAGCTCTATATAATAGAAATGAATTGGAAAAGATTGCGGAGATTATTGAGAAGCATAATTTTTATGTTATTGCGGATGAGATTTATGAAAAAATGATTTATGATGATAATAAGTTTGTTAGCTTTGCCTCAATAAGTGAGAAAGTTAAAAGCAAAACAATAGTTGTAAACGGACTATCAAAATCCTATGCAATGACTGGCTGGAGAATTGGTTACGCCGCCGGCCCACAACATATTATTAAAGCTATGAATAAGATTCAAAGCCACAGCACTTCTAATGCATCATCAATTTCTCAGGCGGCAGCGGTAGAAGCTCTTCTGGGTCCGCAAACTTTTATCGAACAGATGAAGAATGATTATCAAAAAAGGAGGGACTTTTTCTTTAACGAAATTAATTCAATAAATGGTCTCCAATGCTTTAAACCGCAAGGTGCATTTTATCTCTTTCCAAACATTACTTATTTTTTCAACAAGTCAACTAATATTTTCCGCATAGAGCATTCCTTTGATCTTGCAATGTATTTATTGTATGAAGCGAAAGTAGCTGCAGTACCGGGAAGTTCATTTGGTTCCGAGGGATATCTAAGAATGTCTTATACTGCATCAATGGAAAAACTGGGAGAAGCAGCAAAAAGAATTAAAAATGCTTTGGGCAAGTTAACCTAATTGTTTAAATAGAATTCGAGGGCTCTTAGAACTTTTTCTGTTTGCATTTTCTCACCGGTCCATAACTCAAATGAATAAGCACCCTGTTCAACAAACATTTTAAGACCGGTTATAACCCGGGCTCCTTGTTG
This sequence comes from Ignavibacteriales bacterium, assembly GCA_020059785.1. Taxonomy (GTDB): domain Bacteria; phylum Bacteroidota; class Ignavibacteria; order Ignavibacteriales; family Melioribacteraceae; genus DSXH01. The sequence goes on from JAGVBL010000401.1 coordinate 8,937, forward strand.
TTCGGCAATTTTAAGAAATTTAGTTTTAACCGGGGTGTAAACAACATCGAATACAATCTGATCTTTAACAAACGACTCCGATATTGTTGTTGCGGAATCATCTATATCCGGAAACATTCCTATAGATGATGTGTTTACAATTAAATTAGAATCCCGAAGTACTTTTACAACATCGGGTGGAACAAGATGATAAGCTTTTATTTTATCGAAGAGCATTTTGGAGGAAAAATATTCTTTTAAAGACTCTGCAATCTGTTCAGTTCTGTTGATTATGTTTATCCGGCCCACTTTAAAATTTCTAATCAATGCGTAGATTACGCTTCTTGCCGCACCTCCGGCACCTATTACAGATACATTTGCATTCTGAAGTTCATCCTTGTATGGATTCAATGATTCTACTACACCAATTACATCTGTATTATAACCACGTAAAACACCATCATCGTTCAAAACGGTATTAACCGCACCAATAATACTTGCTTCCTCAGAAACATCTTTTAGCAAGGGAATAATTTTTTCTTTCAACGGTAGTGTTACATTAAATCCTTTTATTCCAAGAGAAACTATTCCTTTTAATGAATCTTTAAGCAGACTTGTTGGAACATCGAACGGTAAATAGATATAATTAAGACCGGCAAGCTCAAAAGCAATGTTATGCATCAAAGGTGAATATGAATGTTTAATCGGGTGACCGATTATTCCGATAATTTTTGTGTTGTGGTTAAATTTATTTTGTGTGTTCATATAAAACTAAGGTTTATTATCATCAAGTAGTTTAGTAAAAAGTTTGGATGTTTTTACTTCGGGGTAATCGCGTGTGAATTCATTTTTAATATTCGGATCCAGTTCAAATGTTTTCTTAAGACATTCAATTGCTTCTTGAGTTTGACTGAGTAAAAAATTGATTTTAGCTTTACCGTAATATGAATTAGCGTGATTCGGTTTTATTCTTATACACTCATCGAATGCTTTTAGTGATTCCAGCCAGGTTCCCATTTCAAAATATGTTTCTGCTAATTTATACCAGGCACCAAAATTATCTTTATTAAATTCAATAGCTTTTTTGAAGCTTGTTACAGAATCGTTTAACTGTCCGAGCGAATATTCAAGATCTGCTTTTGCAAACCAGGCATCTTCCGGGTTGCTTGTAAGTGAAATTGCTTTGTTAAAATCTTTCAGTGCAAGTTGAAATTTTCCGATTGAATCGTAACAATAACCACGGGCAAGAAAAGCTTCGTAATACTCTCCGTCCAGTTGAATGGCTTCTGTATAGCACTTAATTGCTTGCTGGTAATTTTCTAGTTCCTCGTATGTTTGTCCCATATTGAATAATATTGTCTCGTCGTATGGATCCAGATCATAAGCTTTTTTATACGAGCTTAAAGCTTCGCTAAATCTTCCAACTTTTGAATATGAATAGCCGCAATTAAACCACGAACTGGAAAAATCATCCTTTAATGCAATTGCCAGCTCAAATGAATTAATTGCTTTTTCCCACTGCTCCATTCTAAGATGCACAATTCCTTTATTATACCAGCCGGTAAAGTTATTCGGGTCGTTATTTAAAAATTCTTCATAAGCGTTAAGAGCATCTTCTAGCAAATTCGAATTCTCGTAACAATATCCAAGTTCATACCAGGCTTCTAAATATTCAGGTTCAATATCAACAGCTTGCTTAAAGTAGTAAATGGCTTCGCTAAACCGTTCTCTTTTTTCGAATAATATTCCAAGATTAAAATAGATCTCGGAATTATTCGGTTCGAATGAAAGAGCTTTCTTCAAAGATTCTATAGCTTCATCAAACATACCCAAATTGTCTTCTGCAATCGAAATGTTTATAAATGTTTCTACATCATTTGGATTCAGCGACAGAGATTTTCTGAAACAATTATAAGCTTCCTCAAATTGAAATGAATTGTTTAGAAAAATCCCTTTGAATTGCCACAGCTCTGAATTGAATGGAGTTATTGAAATAGCAGCATCGGTCAATGTTAATCCATCTTCCAGGTAATCGTATTCTAAACAGAGTTGAATTGTATCTTCTATGAAATCAATATTTGCAAGTATCTGTCCGTTATTTATATGTTCGTTTGAAGTTTTTATTCTTGATTTAATCTCTTTTTCGTCAAAATATCTATCCAAATTTTCATTCAAATAATCTTCAGAAAAACTCATTTATACTCCTAATTAATTCGTGGGAAAATGTATTACTAAGAGAAGTGAAAATCAAGTTGATTTTAATTTTAGAATTTACCGCTAAAATTAGATTAATTAGCTACTTGCATCTCAAATTTTTTGAAAGATACTTCTTTCATTCCATTCGATAATGTAAAATTGAAAAATTCCGGTTCTTCTCCAAATTTGTTTTTATATGCTTTAGTAATTTGTTTTATGTATGATTTAGATTTGGCTTTTTCTACAAGATGAAAAGTTGAACGCCATGGTGAGCAGCTAATCATTTTTGAACCGAGAACTCCGGATAATTCAGAAGATTTCTGAACAAGAAAATCACATTTATCGCAGCTTAATTCGTAATCATGTGATATACTCCAATGGGATTGTGTTATACAATGCCCGAATTCTTCAATCATATTCTTCTTTAAATATTTAATTGCTTCTTCTGCACGTAACCTTTCGTTAACATTATATAGAACTCGGTTGAATATTCTCTTAGGCAACATATGATAATGACGTAATAAGAAACTCTGCTCTACATCACGTAAATTTTTTATTCCCCAGATATAAAGTCTAAGACCCTTTACCCCTACGTCGCATTCTGAAATTCTCTCGTTACATGTATCAGCAATAAAAGGGATTTTTTCTTTTGTGTTGGCAATAATTAGGTACAGGTTATCATATTTATACGAAATGGATTTATATCCCATGTTCCTTAGGTCAATCGAAAATAATTTATTTTCCGCAGCATATTTTACCGTATAGTGATGCGCAATATTTGAAATCTTACCTAGATTCTCTAATTCACATTTTCTTACATGACCAAGTAATTCGTTGTTGGCAATGTTAAGATTAAGTATTTTTTTAATAGAAGTTGCAAAACCTACTTCATTTGAAGCAAGGGTACCCAAACCTAAGCATTCTGGTATATCCGAATTAAAAACAAGATCAAATCCGGAAGTTAATAAGCCGTCATTATTTAATAATTTTAATAAACACATCGAATGCCTGAAATGATAATCATCCTGATTATTTATTTCGTTTATTAAAAAACTAACCGATTTTTCTTTAACCAGATCAGTTAGATTAATTCTATAATCGTTCCTTTTTCGAGCGAGAATTAAAGAGTATTTGTTAATTGCGGCGGATAATAGAATTCCATCATTATAATGAGTATGATCACCCAGCAAAATTAAACTTGCCGGTGTAAGAAAAATATAAGTACCTTTTAAGTCACCGTAGAGTTCTTCAAATTTCTTTTTTGCAGAAATAATAAGGTTTCTTTCACCATTCATTCCATTGTTTTCCATTGTATCCTCCAATTCAAAATAATGCAGAGCAAAGAATATTATTGTCTTATTAAAATTAAAAAAATACTTTAGAAAATTCAGCTTATTAGCTTCCTGGATAATAAATCTTTAACTCTGTTTTGTGCTTTGTATTTGGATGTAATTGATTAGCTTGTTTAAAAATTATTTCTGATTTTGAAGTAGAAACACATTAAAATAAAAATTATAAGCCCCAGAATTTAATTGCTATACCACATATGAAAATTACAAAACCTGCCGATACATAAGTATATTTTTCAAATTTACCAATCCTTAAAAAATTTAGACCATATAAGGTAGTAATAACAACTGTTATCATTGTAGCAATAGTTACTATACCAAATACTGATGTTACTAAAATCATTCCGATTATACTGTTAACCGCAGCCGGATACATTAATATTGGTATTAATGCTTCACAAGGACCAAATACAAATATAAGAAAGAGCAACCATGGAGTAAGCCGTTTATCTACGTCTTTTATTTCACGAGAGTCGGAATTTAGATTCTTAAAATTAACCGATGGATCAAGATTGCTTAGATTAGAGTAATGATGTCTGTGAGGAATTTTTCTAATTATTTTTTTAATTCCGTAAATAATATATGCAAGTCCACTGCCTATTAGAAGCCATGCAGCAATTTCACCTCTAATCGAATCAATCGTTTCAAGATTGCTTATTGTAATTCCCAGTAGAAGTCCGACAATACCCAATGCAACCGAACTCAATATATGGCCCAAACCACACAGGAATGTAATTAGTATAGTTTTTTTAATACTCCAGTTGTATGCTTTTGCCAGGGCAATGAAGGGTAAGTAATGATCGGGGCCTAATATTGTGTGGATTATTCCAACGGAAGCAGAAGTGAGTATAAGAAATATTAATTCGTTATTCATATAACACCTATAATTATCACATAAATTTTAGAATCCACTATTATAAAATTCGTATATTGTAAAAGACATGCAAGTCATTTTTAATATTTGTTATTTTATTCACCGGACTTAGTATGCATGAGTTTTCTTTAGCTAAAGAAATAATAAGTCAAGTTGGAAGAATAATCCCCGTTAACGACTTACCGCAAATTCAAACCATAAAAATTCATGTGGGGGAATTCAGTAATGTAATGCCTGATTCATTACTGTTTGCATTTAATTCACTAATCGAGGGCACTATATTAAACAATGTAAGACTTGAACTGGAAATCGTTGCACTAAAAGTAAAATGTAATATCTGTCAACAAGTTCATCCGATACAGACGAATAGTTTTGTGTGTCCAAATTGCAACAGCAGGGAACTTCAGCTTTTTTCCGGTTCCGAACTTTTTATAGAAAGTATACTGATGAAAGACAATTAAGAAGAGGTTAATATGAGTGTATTAAAAATTGAGAGAAAAATTTTAGAAAAGAATGATCAAATTGCTGAGCGTAACAGAGAGATTTTTTTATCAAATAAAATTTTTACGATGAACATGCTCAGTTCACCGGGTTCCGGAAAGACAAGTTTGATTGAAAAAACGATTTTAAAACTTGGTGGGCAAATTAAATTCGGTGTAATTGAAGGAGACCCACAAACTGATCTTGATGCACAGAGGTTGAATTCCTTAGCAATTCCAGTTGTACAGATAATTACTAATGGTGGGTGCCATTTGGACGCTAACCTGGTTAATGATGCCTTTTCAAAAGGGAGTTTTTCACAGGTCGAACTCCTCATAATTGAAAATGTTGGAAATTTGGTGTGTCCAGCCGGTTTTGATCTTGGAGAGAATATTAAAGTAGTTGTTGTAAGTGTAACAGAAGGGGATGATAAACCATTAAAATATCCTGTTGTATTTAGAAACTCTTCTGTGATGATAATAAATAAAATTGATTTACTACCCTTTGTAAATTCTTCTATTGATCAGTTAAGTAAAAATGCTTTGGAAATAAATCCATCCTTAAAGTTATTTACAACCTCTTGCTATACGGATGAAGGGCTGGATTTATGGTGTGAATGGATAAAAAATCAAATTATTCATAGATGAATTCCAGATTAGTAATCAATATTAATGGAGCGGTTCAAGGAGTTGGATTCAGACCCTTTGTATATAGAACGGCAGTTGAGTTATCATTAAACGGTTATGTTAAAAATGTATCAAGCGGACTTAAAATTGAAGCAGAGGGGGATGAGAAAAATCTTAATTCCTTTCTTCGTAAATTAAGTAAGGATAAACCCCAACTGGCAATTATAACAAGCTTAGAGTATTCGTTATTAGATCCGGTTGGGCACAGTAAATTTATTATTATGGAAAGTGATTCATCGAGTTCTCCTTCCACAATAGTTCTGCCTGATATTTCAACTTGCCAGGATTGTTTAATAGAACTCTTTGATTGCAATAACCGAAGATACCTATACCCATTTATAAATTGTACCAATTGCGGGCCCAGATTTTCTATCATAAAAAATTTACCTTACGATAGAGCAAATACCTCAATGAGCGACTTTATA
>JAGVBL010000136.1 GCA_020059785.1 Ignavibacteriales bacterium
CCGAATACTTCGGTACTTATATTAAATAATTATGTTGTCGCATCGGATTTGTCGGGCAGGATTTACGCATTCGATCGTGCGAGTGGTAAATTAATCGGTTACGAAAAATATAGCGGCGCCGTTTCTACTGCCCCAATAATTAATAACTTACGGATCTATTTTATCCTTAACGAAAAACTTGAACCATATTCAACCTTTAAGATGTTCGATTTTGTTAATAATAAGATTTTAGCTGAAGATAGAATTAACGGCGGTGTTACAAATGAAATGTTAAGACTTGACGAAGGAATAGTTGTTCTTACAGATAGGGGAGAGTTGATAAAATATAATTATGTTGGTTATCGTGATTATTCGGTTAACCTGAAAACTTCTACTAACTGCAATCCCGCCGCTAATGAAAAGTTTATTGCATTCGGAACTGTTAAAGGTGAACTTGTAATTCTTAACAGAAAAGACGGTACGGTTTATTACAAGGAAAAAATAGCCGCCCCGATTGGAAGCGGTTTTACATTCGATAACCACTTAATCTATTTTGGCGATAGCAACGGTGTCTTATATGCATTCGATTCCGATAATAAAAAAATAATCTGGCAATTCAATACCGGTGCTAAGATTGTTGTAACACCTGTTTATGATAATTCAAAAATAATTGTCGGTAACCTTTCTGGTAGAATTGTTGCCGTTGATAAAATGAACGGTTCGAAAATCTGGATACGTAATACTAAAGGGATTATTAATACTACTCCGTTGCTTACAAAAACTTTTCTTGTGCAGCCGGACTTTAATAAGAAAGTTTATTTAATAAATGCATCTATTGGCATTATTGCAGATACACTTGAATTTGACAGAAGGGTAAAACTTACACCGGTAATTAATGAAGGAATTCTTTTCCTGGGTGCCGATAGGGGACAAATAAATGCATATCAAACATTCGAAGTGAAATGAAATATATATATCAAATATTGTTTGTTTTATTTCTTGCCAGTACTTCGTTTGCTCAGGATTGTAAAAGCATTCTGGAAATAGAAACCAACCGGGATAGCTCTATTATCTTCATTAATGATAAGCTTACCGGATTTGGCAAGATAAGAACTGAAGTTACACCCGGTAAATATTTTATTACCGTTAAAGAAAATCTCTTCCGGTGGAATGAACACGAAATAAATGATTCGGTTAATATAAAACTATGCGATAAAGAATATTTAATAAGCTATAATTTATTCGATAAACTTTTTATTGACAGCAGACCACAGGATGCATCAATCTATATATATGATTCGCTTATGGCACGAACACCTAACTTTGTTAATGTAAATGAATTTCAAACAGTATCATTGAGAAAAGGTGGAATTACAAAGTCAATTCATTCAAAGGAATTAACCGCCTATAATACAATACCACTCGAAATTCCGCTGACTGAAAAAAATGAAATATTTTCTGAATCGGATTGGTTTAAGGTTCTTGTAGGTACAGCTACAGTATTCGGTGCGGTTTCTGCATATTTCAAAATTAAAGCCGATAACCGTTACGATGAGTACTTAAAAACAAATGATATAAACAAACTTAACGAAGTGAACCGGTTTGACCTCTATAGCGGAATTTCTTTTGGTCTTCTGCAAATCAACTTCGGCTACCTTATATACAAATTCTTAATTGAATAAATAACCTATGCTAAGTATTCCTGCTTTTTTTAATCTTATCTGTTAATCTTTGTCTTATTTTAATCAGTATTTCTGATACAGATACATGATAGTTGTGTGGATTAATGATTCTTTTCACACCATCATGAAGTTTTTCAAGATCATTATTTTTGAGTTTTCTAATTTCATCAATAGAAGGGAAATCATAAACTAAATTCCCGTTTAAAATAATATTCTTTAATAAAGGCTCGATGGCTGTAATCTCATTTTTACTTATTCTTCTTACTCTTTTTTCTTCTACCGGATGATGGAGAATAAAATTACGATTTTTATTAATTTTTTCGCTGGAGTGGCAAATAAAGTCGGCTGTCGATTTACCATTAGTATCGTATAGTCTGTAAATCTGTTTATCACCCGGCAAAGTAGATTTTTCAAGATTGTCAGATATTTTTATTGTATTATTCCAACTGCTTTTATGCATAATAGAAACTAATTTATATACACCGCCTAAAGCTGAACTACCTGATGATGTAATCAGGTTTGTACCAACACCAAAAACTAAATGTTTTACAATTTTATCTGGATCAAGACCTTCTTTTGTTGCTTCGGTAATTATTTGTGCAATTATTTGCCAGATACTTAATTCATCTAATTCATTGGAAAGTACAATTGAGACATCTTCCAAACCAGCTTTTTTTAACATTTTAAATGCTTTTATCGAAAGAAAAGCTAAATCTCCTGAGTCTAATCTTATCCCTAAGGGTTTATGACCTTTCTTTATCAATTTTTCAAAAACTTTTATAGCGTTAGGAATCCCGCTGGATAAAGTATTAATTGTATCGACTAATAAAATACAATCATCTGGATAAAGTTCAGCAAATGCTTCGAATGCATCTAACTCGGAATAGCCGAGTGAAAGAAATAATTGAACCATACTATGTGCATGTGTTCCTTTTGGTGTTTTACCAAGAAGATGAGAAATTC
>JAGVBL010000144.1 GCA_020059785.1 Ignavibacteriales bacterium
AAAAATTGTTTTGGGAAAATTGCGGGTTTGTATGAAATTGAAGTACATCATTTAACAAAACTATAGTCAATATTTGTAGGTGGACAGATTATTCATATGTTGATATAAATAAAAGAATCTAAAGTTGTGTGATAAAAAAAACAGTTCATAAAATCTTACTTGCCTGTTTAAGCCCGAAGTAATTCGGGCTTTTTTAATCAACCTCCGGACTTTTTTTCTAATCAAAAAAGTATTTACACTTTTTAGAACTTTTTACTTATAATTTCATTTCTTAATTTCATTTTCAAAAAAACCGGGTGATAAAATGAAATCAAAAAATTTTACAAATCAGATTAATACTTATAGTTTATTATTGAAAAGGTTTTTATCCCGATTTAGTTTTCCAACCGAATTATTTTACATAATATTTTTATTCACACCCATTTTAACAATCTCTCAGCCGTCCGGCGGACCGTATGGACCAATTCATCAAAAATATGAATTACCAAAAGTAGCTGGTAAAATATATTATGTATCACCGGATGGATTAACTGATAATTCCGGTGAAACAATTAACAATCCAACAAATCTGGATGCAGCAATATCAAAAGTAAAATCCGGCGATGCAATCATTTTACGCGGCGGTATTTATAGAACCGGTAACCACGTTTTTAACCAGGGAATTACAATTCAACCGTATGCAGATGAACATCCGGTATTAAAAGGAACTTATGTTGCAGATAAGTGGGAAGATCTTGGCAATGGATTGTGGATTACAAAGTGGAATCATTTGTTTCCATCGCAACCGGCTGATTGGTGGCGGCGGAATAGAGAAGGTAAGATAACTCCTCTTCATCGCTTTAATAATGATATGGTTTTTGTTGATGGCAAATTTCTTCAGTCCGCCGGTTGGGAAGGTGAAGTTGACCGGAATTCGTATTATATCGATTACTCTTCGGGCACGGTCTATATTGGAGTTAATCCTAAAGACCGTCTTGTTGAAATTACCGCATTTGACGTTGCATTATTACGAACCACCAGAGAAGTTCACGGAAAAATATCCGACAAAAAAGGTCCTTCTATAAAAGGCATTACATTTACTCAATATACATACCGTGCAATTGAAATAGAAGGAACAGATCCCGAAGGAATTTCTGATGAGAAAAATCATGGTAAAGAAGTTGTTGGAACATTGCTGGAAAATTGTACAATCAGCTTCTGCTCACGGGTAGCCGGATATTTTAGAGGCGATAATATGACTATCCGTAATTGTAAAGTGAGCGATACAAGCACAGAAGGAATTTATATTCTCAGCTCCTCGGATGTTGTGCTTGAGAAAAATATTTTTACACGGAACAATATTGAAAGAATTACAGGTTACTATCCCGCTGCCGTAAAAATATTTAACCAGTGTTATCGTGTAACTTGTAATGATAATCTTGTAATTGATCTTCCTTACTCAAATGGAATTTGGTATGATGTTGGAAATGTAGATGGAGTTTTTACTAATAATTGGGTAGAAGGTGTTGGTAATAATAAAGGGGAGTTTTCAATTGAGCAGCCATGGCCAAGTGATAATGGATTTTTCTTCGAAATTTCTAAAGGTACAATTTGTGCGGGAAATGTTTTTGTGAACTGTGATCATGGAATATGGATATTAAACAGTTCAAATGCTCTTATATATAATAATACTTTTATAAACAGCACAGCATGTATAGCCCGGAATGCAAGAAGTGCTGCCGGCGATCATTTCGGTTGGCATCCAAGCACAGGTCCGGATGTTGACAAACGCTATGGTCATGTATTTGTAAATAACCTGTTATATGGCGATAGTGAGTTTAAGAGGCTACTTCTTTATGTCTGGCAGCCGTCGTTGTTGTGCGACCAGGTATCAAACTCTCAATTAAAAGAGATTGATTACAATTACTACATAAAAGAAAATGGAGCACAAAAATATCCGGTCATTTTATGGAGTCCATATAAAAATGATAATTGCAGAATTATGTTAGACTCTCCGCAAGAGTTAAATAAGTTATATCCGGAATTTTCAAAAAAGAGCAAGTTTTATCAGAATTATTTAGGTCCATTATTTAAGGGTTATAAGGTTGGTAATTATCAATTGTTGCAATCTTTCCCGGATAGTTTTAACGCGTGTAAATTACCACAGAATATTAGTAAATATTTGAAGATCTCATCCCAACCGTTTATCGGCGCCTACGAACCCATTAAATAATTTGGAAGGAGATAATTAGATTTGCTGCATCTCAAAAAATAGAGATGCAGCAGCTGAAATGGTCTTACTTAATTTCGATTTCTTTAATGTTGGGTATTAGTAAATTAATTATAAAGAGAGCTGTTAAATACAAACATCCGGCAACAATGAACGGAATGAAATAACTTTTAGTTATTTCTAGTATAAATCCAGTTGCAGTTGCAACAAGCATTCCTCCAATTGCACCGAACATTCCTCCGAGTCCAACTACAGAACCTACAACTTTTCTTGGGAAGACATCCGATACAGTTGTAAATAAATTAGCGGACCAACCCTGGTGAGCCGCAGTAGCTAAACTTAATAATGCAACTGCAACCCACACATTTTCCGCGCCGGATGCAAAGATTATTGGTGTAACTAATATTGCACAGATCAGCATTGTAATTTTTCTTCCTTTATTAACAGACCAGCCACGCTTAATAAAGAATGATGATAACCATCCTCCTCCAATGCTTCCCACGTCAGCCATTACATATATTATTATTAGAGGAAGTCCAATTTTAGAAAGTGTAATACCGTAATTTTTATTTAAGAAACTTGGAATCCAGTAAAGATAAAACCACCATGCCGGATCAGTTAAAAACTTACCAAGAGCAAATGCCCACGTCTCTTTGTATTTAAGCAACTGTCTCCATGGTATTTTAACTTGAGTATCAGGAGGATCTTGCTGTATGTAATTCAGTTCTTCTTTTTTAAGACGTTTATGCAGAGTGGGTTTTTCATAAAGCCAGAACCAGAAAATAAGCCAGATTAAACCGATTGCACCGGTAATTACGAAAGCTTCATACCATCCCCAGGTTAAAGTAATCCAGGGGACTACAAGAGGAGCAATGATTGCACCAACATTTGAACCGGCATTAAAAATTCCTGTTGCTAATGCTCTTTCTTTTTTAGGAAACCATTCTGCAACAGTTTTAATTGCTGCGGGAAAGTTACCGGCTTCGAATAACCCCAATGCAAATCTTG
>JAGVBL010000379.1 GCA_020059785.1 Ignavibacteriales bacterium
AAAATCTTGGTGATTGTATCGATTGTAATTTATGTGTGGATGTATGTCCTACTGGAATCGACATCCGAAACGGAACTCAGCTTGAATGTGTTAATTGTACAGCTTGTATTGATGCATGTAACGATGTTATGGACAAAGTTAATCGTCCGCGCGGACTTATACGTTATGCATCCAAAAATGGAATAGAAACCGGCAAGCAATCATTATTTACTCTGCGTGCATTCGGTTATACTTTTGTTTTGTTTGTTTTAACAGTGCTTATTTTATTCATGCTTATCAACAGGGCCCCTGTTGAATTGAGTATTTTAAGAACACCCGGATTGCTGTTTCAGGAGCAGCCGGATGACAGGATAAGCAATATTTACGATCTTAAAATTGTGAATAAAACATTCAATTACTTACCGGCTTATCTGGAGCTTGAAAATATTGACGGCGAAATCAAATTGATTGGCAACGACTTGAATGTAGAACCTCAAGGTGTATCGGAAGCAAAATTTCTTGTTATACTTCCTAAGAGCGAACTTAAAAGTATGAAAACACCGTTGCAGATTGCAGTTAAATCCGATAATAAAGTACTCGACGTTATCCAAACATCTTTCCTTGGAAAAGTAAAATGAAAATTTCATGGGGAACAAAAATAGCAGCAACTTATATTCTCTTTGTTATTGGTGTGTTAATTATGGTCTTTGTGTTTATGAATCAGGATGTTTCTCTTGTTACGGAAAATTATTATGCAAAGGAACTGGAGTATCAAAACCAGATTGATAAAATTAACCGGACAAATCAGTTAGAGGAACAACTTCAAATAATCAATCAACAAGCATCCGTAAAATTTATTTTTCCAAATCAATTTGATTACAATTCAATTGCCGGAACAATTCACTTTTACAGACCAAGTGATCCGGCAGAAGATTTTATTGTTAAAATTTCCCCGGACACATTACGTACTCAAATTGTATCAGCCGATAAGTTTATTAAAGGTGTGTGGAAAGTTAAAGTGGATTGGGAAGTTAATGGAAACAGCTATTACAACGAAAAAATTTTGATGGTGAACTGATGGAAATTTGGACCGGATTTATAGTAGGGCTATTTGGCAGCTTACATTGCATAGGAATGTGCGGACCAATTGTTCTCGCATTACCTGTAATTGGTGATTCTCAACTAAAAATATTGGCAGGAAGAATTCTTTATAATCTCGGTAGAATTTTTACTTACACTTTAATGGGCGCCTTGTTCGGTTTATTCGGAAGCCGGCTTGTTCTATTTGGTTTGCAACAGGATTTATCAATTGCATTTGGAGTAATAATACTTGTCTATGTTTTAACACCGAGAAAAATAAAAGCCAGGGTTGCAAATACATTTATTTATAGAGAGACCACAAATTTTATCAAATCAAAGTTTTCGTTAATGATTTCGAAAAAATCGAATTCATCATTATTTACTATTGGTGTCTTAAACGGACTACTACCATGCGGGTTTGTTTATGTTGGTATTGCCGGTGCCGTCTCAACGGTTGATTGGACCTCAGGTGCGCTCTACATGGCTATGTTCGGACTTGGAACATTCCCCGTAATGTTAGCTACTGCCATGTTCGGAAAAATTATCAATGTTAATTTTAAAAGGAAGGTTAATAAACTAATTCCGGTTTTTGCCGTGCTGCTAGCGCTTATTTTTATTTTGCGCGGATTGAATCTCGGCATTCCTTATCTTAGTCCGAAATTTCAAAAAGCAGTTATTGAGCAGCCCGAGTCGTGCCATTGAATTGTTTGCTGAATATTTCGGGAATTAGCTTAATATAATCTGCTATTTCCGGTTTGCTGATTTTCATAGCTGCTTTATCAAGACTAAACCATTTTCTTATTCTGAAAAAATCTTCTTCCCAGTTAGATAATTCTTCATTTACAAGCATCGGATAAACTTTTACATTACAGGTACCTCCCCACTTATCGTATTTATATTCTCCAATTAAAAGATCGCTTATAATACCATCTACACCGGCTTCTTCAATTGCTTCTTTTCTTGCCGACTCATACGGTGTTAATCCTTTTTCAATTATTCCCTTTGGAATTATCCATTTACCGTTACGCGATTTGATTAATAGTATCTTAATACCTTTCTTATCATTTTTGAAAGGGATTATCGCCGATTGATCAAATATATCCGAAGGATAATTAAACATAATTCCATAAAAGTTTTTTTGCCTAATTCAAAATAAATATTTTTGGTTTATTAATTAATAAATAACCGGGACATAGCTTATCTATTTTTTTTGAATGTGATATAATTAATTAGACACTTATCCGGAATTTCTTAAATTTAAGCAGCTAATAAAATATTAGAGATGAATAATAATTTACTCGAAAAAGCTGAGGAGTATGTTCTCTCAATTCTTTATGAGAAATCATCACAAGAACATGTTTATCATGATGTAAGTCATACACAGGATGTAATTTTATCCAGCAGAATAATCGGTCAGGCCGAAAATTTTACAGATTCCGATTTAGAAATTGTTCAGATAGCTGCATGCTTTCACGATTTGGGATATGTTGATATTTCAGAAGGTCATGAAGAAAAAAGTGCTGAATATGCAAGGGAATTTCTAAAGAAAGAAAATTATTCGCCGGATAAGATTGATAAAGTCTGCAATTGCATTCTTGCAACTAAGATACCTCAAATGCCTAAGAATATTTTAGAAGAAGTAATATGCGATGCAGATCTTGCTCATCTTGGTAAAAAGAATTTTGTAAACAGGAATGATTTATTCAGAGTTGAATTTGAATTTCATTTTGGCAGATCACTTTCTGAACAGGAGTGGCTTGAGAAGAGTATTGAATTTATTTCATCACATCGATTTTTTACCGGTTATGCTCAACAAATACTCGAGCCGCTTAAACTAAAGCATATGGAAGAGATGAAACGAATTCTGGAAAACCTGAAATCCGGTGCTAAATGAGAACTCTATACTTAATCCGACATGCAAAATCGAGCTGGAAAGATGAAGGAGTAACCGACTTTGATAGACCGCTAAATAAGCGCGGTAATAGAGACGCTCCTTTTATGGCTTCGCTTCTCAAAAAAGAAAAAGTTCTGCCCGATCTTATTATTTCGAGCCCGGCAGTTCGTGCTATTAGCACGGCTGAAATTTTTGCAGAGAAATTAAATTTGACACAGGAAAAAATACTATTAGAAAAATCACTTTATCTGTGCGGTATTAAAGAGCTCGAAGCGATTGTGCAGAGCATTCCCGATACGAATAAAATTGTTTTTTTGTTTGGCCATAATCCGGCTATAACACACTATGCAAATCACCTCGGTAATAAATTTATTACCAATATTCCTACATGCGGAATAGTTGGAATAGAATTTAAAGAGAAAAGCTGGCGCGAAGTTGAAAGAAGTAAGGGGAAAACTTTCTTGTTTGAATTCCCAAAAAAATATTTAGACTAAGTCACTTAACAAGTTTTGATACAGCTTTAAACTGATCTGTTCCGCATACTTCCAGAAGTTCGAAAAGTACAGATTCTGTTAGAGTTACTTCTGCCCCGTTCGTTCGCATTCTGTTAAGTGCAATGTTAAAGTCAAACTCGCGTCTTGAAGATACAGCATCGGCTGCAACATGAACCTGAAAATCATCAGCAATAAGGTCTAAAGCAGTCTGCATAACGCATACATGCGATTCAACGCCGCATAAAACAACCTGTTCAATATTTCTGTTTTTAAGATCATCGAATAATCCGGGTGCACCGGAACAACTGAAGCTCATCTTTTCAATTGCCTTTGCATCCTCCAATGCTTCTTTAATCTGTGATGAAGTTGGACCCAAACCCTTTGGATATTGCTCTGTAAAATAAACCGGTAAACCGAGTGTATTAAAACCTTTTATTAGCTTAACAGAATTTTGAACAACTCGTTCGTATTCAAAAATTACCGGAAGAATCCTTTCTTGTATATCAATTACAAGTAATGCGGATTTATTTCTGTTCAAAATTTTCGGGTGATGATTCATAGTCTATTTCCAATATTTATGTAGGGACGGGGCATGCCCCGTTCTCTACTGTTTTTGCGGTTTTATAATTTTTTATGCATTCAATTTTAATTTGCCATGCCGGGACAGGACATGTCATGTCCCTACATAAAAATAAATTTATAATTCTAATTCTTGTTTCTGTACTAGTTGCCCTAATACAGGGTTTGTATTATGCAACAGGTTTCTTTTTTCTACCTTTGGGGTAAGTTAAGATTATTGCTCTTAAAACCGAATTAACTTTTTCCTTTACTCTATTCCATTCGAAAATCAATTCCATATCAAAATTCCAATTCTTGCTGCAGTATTTTTATCCTTAAGAACTACTGATAAAAAATATTATTCACTTTTGGAAGTTTAGGTAATTCATTTTATTTGACTGGCTGTTAAAAACTATTTACTACTTAGCTCATTTTCTATAAAGAAAGTATCTATCGATGATGTTTTGTACCAGCGAAATTAATTTATACAGAACTGAATATTTGAATCAACGTTCCACAAAGCGTAAGCATAATTCCTAATAAGTTTTGATCATACGCACCAACAGTATGACCAGCAATAATTGAATCAACAGAATCTCTAACATTCCTAAAATTATTTGATAATCTATTTATCTTCGCTGAAAATTCATGGTTACTTTCATTTAAAGTTTTTTCAAGTTTTCGGACTTTATCGTTCAGAATATTTATTTCTTCAATTGTCCATCTGATTTTGGAATCAATCGGTGCATGTTCTGAGATTTTACTTGACAATTCAGCCCGAACGGATGTAGAACAAGTTATAGACCCTTCTAAATTTAATTTTCTTTTTTCAGTTTTGGAAAATACTAATTTTGGAAAAGATTTAATCCAATTACTAATTGTATTGGGATTATACTGAGAAAACTGTTTCGCTTCACGAAGTTGTTGAGCAAGAATTATTATTACTCCGCTAATTGTAAATACTGATGAAATAAATGATGTGTACAAGGTTAACACTTTTAATAGATAAAGAATTGTTAATAGAACTACAAAAAAAGTAATCCAATGATATTTTCCAGTTAAACACCAACTAACTACTTCTTTAATAAAAATAACAATTCCATTCACTCTAATTCCCAATTCTCCATTAACAATTAATAAATCGGGTTCATGCCATACTTACCGCAAGAGTACATCATAAGTATTGATGCAACATCTATTGCAGCACGCTTCTCGTCGTCTTCGTGAACAATTAAGTCGTAAACATCAGCAACAAATTTCATGTTGGTTAATATTTTTTTCAATTCGGAGTAAGTAGGTTCACCATGCCATTGTGCTACACGTTTAATAAGATTCTTTTCGTTACGCCGCAAAAATTCCGAGAAGGTTATGAAATTAAAACTGAGTTTTGTACGCGGATTGCAGATATTTATCAGGTCGTTGGTATATTGATCGAACTTATTAGCCAGATCTTCATTTTTATCATACATTAAATATTTTGCTTTCTCGGTTGTAAATTTTGCACGGGTAGTAACTTTGAATTTTGGAATGAGTGCATAACCATCATAACTTCTTATTCCCGTTCCCTTCTCAATATATTTCCATCGTCTCAACAATTGAGCAGAAGTTTGAACAGAAACAACTTTATCCAGTTCGCTATCGATAACAACAAACTTTCCTTTCTGGTAGCTTACAACTGTAGTCCAGTGTTCCCAATTTTTAACACTAAGAATACAGGGATGACCTTTCTTCAATTCATTAACAAGCATTCTTCTTGCATCATCAGGATTACTCGATTGAAAATGTTTCATCTTACAATCGAACCGGCGTGCAGCTCTTGCGAGACCAAATTCATCGGTACCTGCCCACCAAGTGCTTCCGGCAATAATTCCAATTTGATCTTCGTCCTTAAAAATTCCTAACATTACAAGAGCGTGCTTTAAAGCGAAAGGACCACATTGATATTTGTTTGGTTGAGGATAAAAACTCATTGCAACTAACCCCATCAGATTGAGTGCAAAAATAGTAAATCTTTTGAAATGCAAAACAGAATTGTTTACCTTTGTAAAAAAAATTTGAGCCAAAGTGAAAGTAGTAGTCCTTTATAACGAGCCGATTCAGGATAAAGCCAAGAAAGTAAAAAAACCGAAGGATGGCGACCTCGATTTTGACCCCGTTTTTAGCTTACAGGAGATCAATCCAATAGAAGAATTCGAGCAAATTGCGGCTTCTTTAAGGAAATTCGGTTATGATGCTTATACACTTAATATAAGGGACGATTTGCAGCTTTTCTTCAAAGACATTGATAAGAATAAACCCGATGTAATTTTCAATTTTGTAGAGTTATTTAACGACCAACCCCGGTTAGAGATGAATTTTACGGGATTATTAGAACTTCTTAAAATTCCATACACCGGCGCAACACCTATGGCGCTTGGAACTTGCCAGAATAAAACCTTAACAAAAAGAATTCTGCGAGCTGCCGGAATTAGAACTCCAAGATTCAAAATAATTAAACACATGACGGAATCATTCCGAACCGGTTTAAAATATCCATTAATTGTTAAACCGGCATGGGAAGACGCAAGTGTTGGTATCGACAATAATTCGATTGTTAATAATCTTGATGAATTAAAAAAACGTGTTGATTATGTAATTACTTCTTTTAAGCAGCCGGCGTTGATAGAAGAATTTATTTTAGGACGTGAATTAAATGTTGCTGTCTTTGGTGATAAGAATCCTATAGTATTACCAATTAGTGAAATTGATTTTTCGGAGTTACCGGATCATCTTCACCCTATTGTAAGTTTTCAGGCAAAGTGGGATCCGCTGCACGAGGCATATCATAAGACAATCCCTATCTGTCCGGCTATATTACCAAAGAGGATTCAAAAGCAAGCCGAGAAAATGGCTCTGTTATGTTTTAAGACTATGGGTGTTCGTGATTACTCACGCGTTGATATGCGGCTATCTAAAGCCGATAACAAACTTTATGTGCTCGAGGTTAATCCTAATCCGGATTTAACTGAAGATGCGGGATTTATGCGCTCGGTAAGTCACGCCGGTTACGATTATGCAACAACACTAAAAATGATTGTTGATTTCGCTTATGAGAGAGGTAAAGGCGAACATTCGAGCGGTGAGACTCATACTTAAAGGACTAAGATTCAATTCCCCTTCTTGCTAAAACACCTTTCTGATAATAATGTTTTAATTCCGTCATATCTGTTACAAGATCGGCTGCATCAATTAATTCTTGCGGACAATATCTACCGGTTAGTATCAGTTCAACATTCTCGGGTTTGGATTTAATAAAATCAAGAATAGCATCTGTTGAAAATAGTTTGAAGTAGATAGCAACACAGATTTCATCCAGTATAATTAAATCATATTTCCCGCTCAGCATTCTTTCCTTTGCATCTATCAAACCGTTAATAGCTTTTGTAATTTCATCTGCGGGAGGTAATTCTTTTTTATACACATAATCATCTTTACCGCATTGAACAACTTCAATCCACTCTTTCAAATTTTCTAAAGCTTTAATTTCATTGTAAGGATATTCTTTCATGAATTGAATCATATAAGTTTTCAATCCGAAACCGGCAGCACGAACCGCCTGACCGATAGCTGCAGTTGTTTTTCCCTTACCGTTACCGGTGTAAATTTGAGTATAGCCCTTATTCAGTTTTTCCATGATCGATTTTTCTCTTATCTATTTTTTCTAAAACTTCGTTTCTTTCTTTTTCGGTAAGATTAATCCAGTCAATAATTTCTTTAATAGTTCTATAACACCCTGTACAAAGATCCGTACCGGGAGGTACAAAGCAATTATTTGTGCATGGTGAACGTAAGATATTTTCCATATAAATCCTTTCATTTCAAAACCGCTTTTCACAACTAAATATAATTTTTACCAAAAAAGTTTCAAAACAATAAAAAAACTATTCTTATTTTAGGATTGAATTGAGACTATTTATAAGAAATCAATATGGAAAAGAAAATTAACCTCTTTCTTGTAGGAACAGGAAATGTAGGGAAGTCATTAATTGAATTGATAGCTCACAATTACATGTATCAAATTGCCGGTAAAAAGTTTAGAATTAGAATAATTGGTATTGCAAACCGGTCCAAAATGTATTTTTCTAGAAAGGGTATTAATACAAGTGAATGGAAGTCATTACTTACCAAAGGTGAAAATGCAAATGTGGAGTTATTCATACAAACGATGAAGAGGTATAAGTTACCCAATTCTGTATTGGTTGATTGTACGGATGGTGATGTTATCAGCCGTTATTACAAAATTATTCTTAAGACATTCTCAATCGTTACATCTAACAAGTCTTCAAACTCAGCCAGTTACAAAAATTATTCGGCAATTAGAAAAGCAATTAAAAAGTACGGTACAAACTTCTGTTATTCTGCTAATGTTGGCGTCGGTTTGCCATCGATCGATATAATAAATTCATTCTTATCAGGTGGAGATAGAGTAAGATCAATAGAGGGTTTATTTTCAAGTACAATGAATTATCTGCTCGATAAACTTATAACAACCGGTAAACCATTCAGTCGTTTATTAATGGAAGCAAAAGAGAAGGGATTAACTGAACCCGATCCGCGAAACGATCTTAATGGAATTGATACCGCCAGAAAAATATTAATACTTGCAAGAGAATCCGGCGCTAAAATTGAAATGAGCGATATCAAAATTGAAAACCTGGTTCCGGTAATTTTACGCAATATTAAATCACTTGATAAATTTTACGAAAGCATAAAAATTGCCGATGTTAAATTTGATAAGATTAGGAAAATTGCGATAAAGAATAATCGAAAGCTTGTTTATTCAGCTCGTTTCAAAAACAACAAGGCTTCTGTAGGAATCGAAATGGTTGATTCTGAACATCCGTTCTACTCTGCATCCGCAAATGAGAAAGTAGTTCTGTTTTATACAGAGTTTTTCAAACATCATCCATTGGTAATAAAGGGTCAAAGCGGGGGTGCTAAGGCAACTGCTTCAGTATTAATTTCTGACATCCTGAAAACAGTTTAGTAAAAAAGGGAACGGCTGCGAACCGTTCCCAATTACAAAAATTAATTAATCTTTCCTTGTTGCAATTCTTTTACGAGACGGTCTGTTTTATAAACAAACTTTAACGCTTCCATTAATCCCCATGAATCGGTTGCAACAGTTCTATTATTAGACTCAAGGAAAATAAAATCTCCGGCAAGACTTTCCAGGTTGCCATCGTGCACAAGTCCTACAACTTCTTTATTCCTGTTGATTACAGAGCTTCCGGAATTACCGCCAACAATATCATTTGTAGAGGCGAATCCAACCGGAACCGAAAGGTCGAATCCTTCAGAAATATTCTGCCAACGCGGATGTAAACCCCATGGATAAGCTTTCTTGCCAAAGGAATACCATCGGTCCCACAATCCAAAGTAAGTTGTTTTACCCGGCGCCAATGTTCCGTTATATTCGTAACCTGCAATTATACCATCAGAAATTCTTAACGACGATGTTGCATCGGGTGGAATTTGATTACCATAAACGGAAAAGACTACTTCGCCAAGCAATTGATTAAGAACCGATAACGTGTTCTGGATTTCTCTATACTTTGGCTCCAAAACTTTTCTTTTATCGTTTGAATAAACCTGGTAACGGATGAATGGATCGCCGGAATTAAGTATCTGATCCGGAGTACTTTCCTTTAAAAACTTAACAAACTTTTCTTTGGATGCAAGATTAGAAACCGATAATAAATATTTTACGGCTTCCTCACCTATTTTACCACCAAATATTTCTTTAGTAATGAAATGATCGCTTCCTAAGACAATATTCATATAATTAACGACTACTCTCAGATTCCTGTTATCTGTTTCAGCATTCACGGGCGGATAGAGGTTTTCAATTGTGACGTTGAGTGAGTCTTTCTTAAATCTTCCTTCCCTTTGTTCTTCCGGAAG
>JAGVBL010000183.1 GCA_020059785.1 Ignavibacteriales bacterium
ATCAGTCAATTGAATAACAGCCGCCGCCATATAAAGATTTCTTGGAGCCGCGGCACAAATACTATCAGCAAGTGTTGATGCTTTTCTAAATTCGAATTTTCCTTTTTCAATATATCGAACTAAAGCATCGCTTCCCCTGGCTTGCACTCCAATGATCCTCGGATACTTTTTAATCCAACCAAGTTTTTTCAAATCGTAAAACCCTTTGAACAAACCGGAGATTATCACTCCATCTCCTACGGGAACAAAAATATAGTCGGGCAGTTTTCCTTGTAATTGAAGAAATATATCGAAAGCAGCTGACTTTTTTCCTTCAATTGTTAGTGGGTTATATGCAGTATTTCTGTTATAGATTTTTTTTGATTCGGATATTTCCAGGCAAAGATCGAACGCATCATCATAACTTCCATTAACAAGATAGATATTTGCACCAAAGGATTGGATCTGAATCCGTTTTGCATCGGGAATTGTTGAAGGAACAAAAATGTGCGACTTTATTCCAAGCCGTGCACAAATTCCGGCAAGCGATGATCCGGCATTACCTGTTGATGCTGCAGAAATTTCTTTAATCCCAAGTTCTAATGCTTTCAATGCCACAAGTGAGCTTGCCCGGTCTTTGTATGATAATGTTGGATTCCGGGTATCATCAAAAAAGAGCAGTCCTTTACCATCTATTTTATAATTTAATACCGGTGCATTGTTAAGCTCTAATCTCGCAAGAATCTCATTTGATGGATATTTTTTCAACGGCCAGAGCGATTTATACTGCCAGAATTTTCCGGGAATAAATTTTAAGAACTTTTCTCTTGATAGTTTTTTTCTCAGAAATTTATAATCATACTCAACAGTCAGAACTCCCTTCAAGGGTTTATTACGTTCTGCTTTTCCGCAGACAGGGCAGAGATACACAAAGTTCTCTTCGATCTGTTCTGCAGAGTACTTACTACCGCAATCAAAACATTTGTAAAAGTATTTTTTCATCTTTAATCCTGAGGAGTAAAGCGACGAAGGATCTCCCGGCTTTTCTCCTATAGATTCTTCGCTTCGCTCAGAATGACTACTTAAGTTACATGGTTAATCCCATAATTGCTTTAGCTGTATGAAGCCGGTTTTCTGCCTCATCAAAGACAATTGAAATATTTGGGTTATCTAAAATCTCATCTGTTACTTCATTGCCTCTATCTGCCGGAAGTGCGTGCATAAGCTTTACATTTTTGTCGGCAAGTTTAATTCTTCTGTCGTCGCATATCCAGTTTTTATATTTCTCCAGGTTCGATTTCATTTCTTTCTTGCACTCGTCTTCATGCGAGAGATAATATTTTTCATCGTAGAAACCGAAGCCTCCCCAATTCTTGGGAATAACTATTTGTGCTCCTTCAAATGCTTCGTCTATATCGTTAGTAAACTTGAGACTTCCTCCGCCTTCAATTGCGTTCTTTTGGGCTTTCTCAACAATGTTTTTGCTTAGAGGAAATTCTTTAGGGTGAGCAACAGTAACATCAATTCCATAACGTGGGAACAACAAGATTTGAGTTTGCGGAACACTTAATGGTTTTGAGTGTGTTGTTGCATAAGCCCATGATACAGTTACTTTTAATCCCTTTGTGTTTCTGCCCAGATGTTCAAAGATTGTCATTAAATCTGCAAGTCCCTGAAACGGATGATAAACATCATCCTGAAGAGACATTACAGGTTTACGTGAATATTGGGCAAGCTCATTCAAATATTTATTTCCGATTCCATAAAAACAGTTGCGGCATGCAATACCGTGTCCCATTCTGCTTAAAATAATTGCTGTGTCTTTAGCAACTTCGCCGTGAGTAATCTGCATTTTATCTGGTGTAAGGTCGTGAGCGTGTCCGCCAAGTTGTGTCATACCGGCTTCCATCGAGTTGCGCGTTCGTGTTGATTGCTCGAAGAACATCATAAAAAGAGTTTTATGAGGAAGCCAGAGGGTTGGTTCTTCTGCATAGAATTTTTTCTTCAAATCAAATGATGTTTCAAAAACAATGTCGAGTTCTTCTTTTGTCCAGTTGTCTTCAGTTAAAAAGTGTTTGCCTTTAAATTTTGACTCCATTTTTTCCTCAATTTATTAATATTAAATTAAATTCCATTATTTTTCTATTACTTTCTAATAATATTCTACGTTGCTCTTGTTTTTCTTTTTTTTTTCTGAATTCCCCAATTAATCCATGGAGCTATTATACTTGCAATCGTGCCGCTTTTCAATCCAGCAATAGCAGCAATTATTGCAATTGTTATGGGTTCCGTCATGGTTATATCTTTTATTTATTTAAAAAGAATTTTCTGCTATGCACACCGCAATAAAATAAAGAAACAAGAACCCCGTAGGGGTGGTATTAATCTTCTATATTAATCCTTCTGAACTAAAGAATAAAACTCTGTTCCACCTCAAATTAAAAACCAATTTTAGTTTTCGGTTTAATCTCTTCTTTCATCAATTCTTTTATCGCTTCAAAGACAATTCGAAACTTAGTATTATACTTCTTTTCTAATTTTTGTATTCTATCCAGTAATTCTTTATGAGTATCAATCATTTTTCTCAATTCAACGAAAGCGCGCATTATTTCTATATTAACACTTATCGCCTTTTCAGAATTTAAAACACTCGAAAGCATTGCAACACCTTGTTCAGTAAAAGCATATGGATTGTATCTCCTACCACCTCTTTTTGAGGTGCCAATTTGGCACCTCAAAATTTTAACTTCATTACCCGTCAACTAAAACATAAAATCTTTAGGAAAGCGAGTGATATTTCTCTTCACAGCTCGGTTAAGATATTTCACTTCTACTTCATAAAGGGAGGCTATATCACTATCTAGAATTATTTTTTGCCCACGAACGTAATGAATTAATGTCAATAAATTATATCTGACTAATTTCCCCACAATTAATTCCCTAATTTTTGTTCTATTTCTTAATTAGTTCAAACGGAAATAATGAATAAAACTTTGTTGCCTTCAGTAAATCGTTAAGTACTATTTCTTCTTTCGATGAGTGTGCAAGTTCTTCTTTACCCGGCGCAAATCCGATTGTAGGAATTCCGAATTGTCCGGCGGTTGCAACTCCATTGGTTGAAAAGCTCCAAGTTCCGCATTTCGCCTTTCCGATAACCGATTTACTTGTTTTCATTGCTGCTTCAACATAAGGATGTCTTTCATCAAAAAACCAGGTTGGGTAGTATGCTAAAGTTGAAAAATCTAATCCTGTCCAGCATTTACCTTCAACAGATGGAATCGATATCTTTGCATCGCTTTTATGTTTCCTGATTATCTCTTTCAACTCCTTAATAACGCTCTTTTTATCTTCACCAACTGTCATTCTTCTATCGATATGGATTTGGCAGAAATCGGATACCGAACACATAGATGGGGCTTTGGACATTATATTACTAACTGTTATTGAACCTTTACCGAGTGTTGGTTTCGGTTTCAATTTTTTATCAAGTTTCTCAATGTCTGCAACAATCGGCATCATTTTATAGATGGCATTGATTCCCTTTTGATTGTGTGCACCATGAGCGGATTTACCTGTAGTGGTAATTTTTAATTCCATTCTGCCCCGCTGACCACGATAAATTTTAAGATCCGTTGGTTCACCAAGAAGTACAAAATCCGGCTTAATACCTTCATTCTTAATAATATGATAGAGCGGATAACCATCTGCATCCTCTTCGTATGCAGAGCCAACAACATAAAGAGTAAAGGGAAAATCATTTCCATAAAGCTTCTTAAGAATTTTTCCTGCAATTAAGTAGCCGGCCATTGCCGGTTTTTCATCAACAGCACCGCGTCCGTATAATTTCCCATTCTCAATAACCCCGGCAAACGGAGGGTGTTCCCAATTTTCAGTCTCGGTTACTTTTACAGTATCGATATGAGCATCATATAATATTTTAATCGGTCCATTTCCAATTTTCCCGATTGCATTTCCGAATGAATCGTGATAAGCTTCATCAAATCCATACTCTTTCATTTTACTCACAATGAACTCAACGATTTCTTTTTCTTCTCCGCTGTAACTTTTTATCTGTACCAATCTTTGAATTAATTCAAAAAGATTTTCCTTCTCATTTTCAACCGCGTTAAATAATATTTCTTTCATTTTCTTATTCTCTTTATTTCCAAATAAATTATTATTATGAAATTTTCTGTTTATAAATTAACTATAATTAGAGATATTTACATCTGTTAACTGAGGTATTACAATGCCGGACGTAATGAAACCCTTATCATTATTACAAATACTCAATCAGATCTTTAATGAGGAGAAATATCATTCGAGTATTTTCGGAATAAAGAAGGATAATTTTTACAGAATAAAAAACGCGTCCGGTTTCAGATTTTTAGAAAATTATCTTGAACTACCTATTGGACCTGCTGCCGGTCCTCATACGCAAATGACACAAAATATTATCGCATCATATTTAACAGGAGGAAGATTTTTTGAATTAAAAACCGTTCAGAAAGTTGATGAACTTAAAATCGATAGACCTTGCATTGACGCTCAAGACGAAGGATATAATGTTGAATGGTCGCAAGAACTTAAACTTGAGCAATCATACGATGAATACTTAAAAGCATGGATTCTTTTGCACCTGATTAAAAAGTACTATTCGCTTTCGCAAACTCTTGACTCCGGATTCATTTTTAACATGAGCGTAGGTTATGACCTTGATGGAATAATGACCGAACGGATGGATAAGTTTATTGAGCAATTAAAGAATGCAGAATTATCCGGCAGTTTCAACGATTACAAGAAAATGATAATTGACCATGTCCAAAAAGAATTGGGCGGCGATAAGGAATTAATACAAGTAATTGAAAACGTTTCGCCTAACATTTCAAATTCTGTTACACTTTCTACGATGCATGGTTGTCCGCCTAACGAAATTGAATTAATTGCTAAATATCTTATCAAGGAAAAAGGATTACACACTTATGTTAAGTTGAATCCGACACTTCTGGGTTACGATTTTGTTAAGAACACATTAGAACATCTCGGCTATACAAAAGTATTTCTTGATAGACATTCATTCGAAAATGATTTACAATGGAACGATGCCGTTTCAATGCTAGGCCGGCTTAAAATATTCGCTAATGAAAACGGTAAAGAATTCGGAATAAAACTTTCCAATACTCTTGCTGTAAAAAACAAAAAACAGAAAATGCCGGGCAACGAAATGTATATGTCCGGCAGAGTATTATTCCCGCTTACAATTAATCTTGCATATAGAATTGCAAAACAATTTAACGGCGAGATAAACATTTCATTTTCGGGCGGCGCTTCAATCAATAATACAAATGATATTCTTGAAACAGGAATTAAACCTGTTACATTTGCGACTGAGCTATTAAAACCGGGCGGATATAATCGCTTACGCCAGATCTCCGATTCCATAAATAATATTGAGATTAATGAAGCTTCTTCGATTGATCTTATCAAACTGAAAAAGTTATCTGAAAATTCATTTACTGATAATTATTATAGAAAAGAAGTTAGGACTGTTGAGTCAATTAAAGTACCCGGCAAGCTTGATTCATTTGATTGTTTTATCGCACCATGTAAAGTTGCATGTCCAATTCATCAGGA
>JAGVBL010000006.1 GCA_020059785.1 Ignavibacteriales bacterium
ATATTCCAAATGTTAGTGAAGAAGCTACAAAAGATCTTGATGAAAATGGAATTGTTAGAGAAGGTGCCGAGGTTAAAGAAGGTGATATATTAATTGGTAAAATTACTCCAAAAGGAGAAACCGATCCTACTCCGGAAGAAAAACTTCTCAAAGCAATTTTTGGCGATAAAGCCGGTGATGTTAAAGACGCTTCTTTAAAAGCACCTCCGGGTTTAAAAGGTACGGTAATTAAAACCCGCTTGTTCAGCCGTAAGAAAAAAGATGTTGAAGCTAAAAAACTGGAGAAGAAACATCTCGATACTCTTGAAAGTACATTTAAGAAAAAAAGAGATGATCATTATTCCAAACTTGTAAGAAAACTTACCAGAATAACAGAAGGAAAAACAACTTCTGGAATTAGAGATCTTGACGGTTCGGTTGTTCTTAGAAGCGGTACTTCAATTAAAGAATCTACTTTCGAAGATATTGAAGACATTACCAAACTTGATTATACAAAAGATTGGTTCGAAAGAAAAAATACTAATGAATTAATTAAACAACTCTTCTCCAATTACTTTACAATTCTTGCAGATATTGAAGAAGATTATAAACGCGAAAAACTAAAAATTCAGAGTGGTGACGAATTGCCTCCGGGTATTACTCAATTAGCAAAAGTTTATGTTGCTAAGAAAAGAAAAATTTCTGTTGGTGATAAAATGGCTGGTCGTCATGGTAACAAAGGGGTTGTTGCAAAAGTTGTTCCTGTTGAAGACATGCCCTATCACGAAGACGGAACTCCGGTAGATATAGTTCTCAATCCTCTTGGTGTCCCTTCTCGTATGAACCTCGGTCAGCTTTACGAAACTGCGTTAGGTTGGGTTGGAAAACAGATAGGAGTGAAATTCGAAACACCGATATTTGATGGCGCAACTGTAAAAGATGTTGAAGAGTGGTTAGAAAAAGCTGGTTTACCAAATGGAAGTAAAACATGGTTATACGATGGAAGAAGCGGTGAAAAATTCCATCAGAAAGTTACGACCGGTTATATATATATGATGAAATTAGGCCACATGGTTGACGATAAGATACACGCTCGGTCTATCGGTCCATATTCTTTAATAACACAGCAACCACTTGGTGGTAAAGCTCAATTCGGCGGCCAAAGATTTGGTGAAATGGAAGTTTGGGCTCTCGAAGGATACGGAGCTGCCCATGTTCTTCAAGAAATCTTAACTGTTAAAAGTGATGACGTTTCCGGTAGAGCAAAGACTTACGAAGCTATTGTAAAAGGTGAAAATATTCCTGAACCGAATATCCCCGAAGCTTTTAACGTTATGATCAAAGAATTACAAGGTTTAGGCCTTGATATAAAAATTAATTAGTCAACCGTAAGATCTGTCGTTGACAGATTTTTAGGAGAAAATATATGAGATTGAAAACACAAGAAACCAAACTGAAGCAGATAGAAAAAATCACCATTAGTCTTGCAAGTCCCGATGATATACTTTCGAGATCGCATGGTGAAGTAACTAAACCCGAAACAATCAATTATAGATCTTTCAGACCAGAGAAAGATGGATTGTTCTGCGAAAAAATATTTGGTCCTGTTAAAGATTGGGAATGTGCATGCGGTAAGTACAAAGGAATCCGTTACAAAGGTATTGTGTGCGATCGTTGCGGTGTTGAAGTTACTCTTAAGAGTGTCCGCCGTGAAAGAATGGGACATATTTCTCTTGCTGTTCCTGTTGTTCATATCTGGTTCTTTAAAGCTTTACCATCTAAAATTGGTAATATTATTGGAATGACAACAAAAGAACTTGAGAAAATTGTTTACTATGAATCTTACGTTGTCATTAATCCGGGTCCAACAGGATTAAATAAGAAAGATCTTATTTCGGAAGATCAGTATTATGAAATTGTTTCATCACTTCCACATGATAACGATTCATTGGATGATGACGATCCTAAAAAATTTCTTGCAAAGATTGGTGGCGATGCTGTAAAAGAGTTATTAAAGCAAACTGATATTGAAATTACTTTTCAGGAATTAAAAGCTCAGTTAGCAGTTGAAACATCTCAACAAAAAAGAAGTGATATACTTAAAAGACTCCGCGTTTTAGAAGCTTTCAGAGAATATGAAGGAAAAGTTCCTAATAAACCGGAATGGATGGTTCTTAGTGTAATTCCAGTTATTCCGCCTGAACTTAGACCCCTCGTTCCCCTTGAAGGCGGACGATTTGCAACGAGTGACTTGAACGATCTTTACAGACGCGTCATTATTCGTAATAACCGTCTTAAAAGATTAATCGATATTAAAGCTCCGGAAGTAATTCTGCGTAATGAAAAAAGAATGCTTCAGGAAGCTGTTGATGCTCTCTTCGATAATTCAAGAAGAGCAAGTGCTGTACGCAGCGATGGAAACCGTCCTTTGAAATCCTTAAGCGATATGCTTAAAGGAAAGCAAGGTCGCTTCCGCCAGAACCTGTTAGGTAAACGTGTCGATTATTCCGGTCGTTCTGTAATTGTTGTCGGACCTGAGTTAAAATTACATCAATGCGGTTTACCAAAAGATATGGCTGTTGAATTATTCAAACCGTTTATTATTAGAAAATTAATTGAGAGAGGACATTTCAAAACAGTTAAAAGTGCAAGAAAAGCTGTTGATAGAAAAGATGCTGTTATCTGGGAAATCCTGGAAAAATTGATTGATGGTCATCCGGTTATGTTAAATAGAGCACCTACATTACACCGTCTTGGCATCCAGGCATTTCAACCAATTTTAATTGATGGTAAAGCAATTCAGCTTCACCCGATGGTTTGTACTGCATTTAATGCCGACTTCGACGGTGACCAGATGGCAGTTCACATTCCGCTTTCTTACGAAGCTCAGTTAGAAGCTGCTGTGCTTATGTTAAGCAGTCATAATATTCTTTCTCCTCAGAATGGCGGACCGATAGTCGTTCCCACACAGGATATAGTACTTGGTTGTTATTATTTAACAAAAGTTAGAGCCGGTGCAAAAGGTGAAGGTAAAATATTTAGTAGCATGGATGAAGTATTAATTGCTTACAACTCTAAGGCGGTAGATCTTCATGCAAAAATTAAAGTTAAGATTGATGATCAGTTGATCGAAACAACTGTTGGTCGAGTTATCTTTAATCAAATAGTGCCTAAAGGATATGGTTACATAAATGAATTGTTAGTTAAGAAAATTTTTAGTGGTTTGATCTATAAAATGTTTATGAAACTTGGCAACGAAGTAACAGCTAAGTTTTTAGATGATGTTAAAGAACTTGGTTACCGTTATGCAACAGCAGCGGGATTATCAATCAGTTTCAGCGATATGATTATCCCTGATGAAAAAGTAAAACTCATCGAAGATTCCAATAAGAAAGTAAATGGAATCTTAAATGAACACGAGCAAGGTCTTATTACCGATGCTGAACGATATAACAAGATAATCGACGTTTGGACTTTTACTACAAATAATGTTGCTAAATCATTGATGGATCGTCTGAAAACCGATCAAGCTGGATTTAACTCATTACATATGATGGTCGATTCCGGTGCAAGAGGTTCGCAAGAACAGGTTCGTCAGTTAGCAGGTATGCGTGGTTTAATGCAGAAACCTCAAAAGAGCTTAACGGGTCAATCGGGAGAAATTATTGAAAACCCTATTGTAGCTAATTTTAAAGAAGGTCTCTCGGTACTTGAGTATTTTATTTCAACTCACGGTGCACGTAAAGGATTGGCTGATACAGCTCTTAAAACTGCTGATGCCGGTTACTTAACAAGAAGATTATGCGACGTTGCTCAGGATGTTATAGTGTCCGAGCTGGATTGTGGAACTATCCGTGGTATTTATATTACAGCATTAAAAGATGTTGAGCAGGAAAGAGAACCACTTGCAGAAAGAATAACCGGACGTACTGCACAAGAAGATGTTTACGATCCAAGAACAGATGAACTACTTATTGAAGCTGGTGAATTAATTACAGAAGAGATTGCAGAAAAAATTGACGAAGCTTATATCGATCAAGTATATATTAGAACTGTTCTTACATGTGAATCGAAGAGAGGTGTCTGTTCAAAATGTTATGGCAGAAATTTAACAACCGGTCAACTAGTAGAAAATGGCGAGGCAGTTGGAATTATTGCTGCTCAATCCATTGGTGAGCCTGGTACACAATTAACTCTTCGTACTTTCCACTTTGGTGGTACTTCATCTCGTATTGCAAGTCAATCTCAGGTAGAAACCAACGTTGCTGGTACAGTTAAATTCGATAAGATAAGTTTTGTTGAAAAAGTTGATGCCTTTGGAAAAGTTAAGGTTGTTATTGGAAGAAGAGGCGGAATCGGAATTTATGATGAAGATGATAGACAAATTAAAAGGTTTGAAA
>JAGVBL010000263.1 GCA_020059785.1 Ignavibacteriales bacterium
CCACAGACTTCTAATGGGGACTTACCATTCTTAAATTTATTTTTACCTCTACAGTCTGTATACGGTTTGAACCGAAGATAGTTTTTGTAGAGGTTCAAAATTTGAGATAGTCACGGTATAATCTATCAAAGTGGGCAACATTATCGGCATGAGAAATTTATTCTTTTGCACGATATGAAAAGCCGTCCCATATTTACTTTTGAGACGGCCTCTTTTTTCGTTAAATTATTTATTTTTTCTAATTACGTACCAGCACTATAATCATTCATATACTTAATTTGTTCTTTAGATAGTTTATCAATCTTATAGCCCATTGTCTTTAATTTGATCTGTGCAATTTCCTGATCCTGAGATTCAGGAATATCAATTACTTGTGGTGGAAGAGTAACTTCTTTTTTATGTAAATCAACCAATCGGATTTGCGACATAAACTGATTAGCAAAAGACATATCCATAACCTCGGATGGATGACCCTCGGCAGCTGCAAGATTAACCAATCTGCCTTGTGCAAGTAAGTATACTTTTCTACCATCCTTTAAAGTGTATTCTTCATTATTGGGTCTTACTGTTCTCTTCTTCTTACTAAGTTTAGAAAGTTGAGGTATATTAATTTCGCAATCATAATGTCCGGTATTACATACAATTGCACCGTCTTTCATTAATTTGAAATGACGATCGACAATAACATCTTTTACACCGGTAGCGGTTATAAATATATCTCCCATTTTTGCTGCTTCATCCATCGGCATAACAACAAATCCATCAAGCGTGGCTTTAAGTGCAGCGGTTGGTTTTACTTCAGTTACAATTACATTGGCACCCATACCGGAAGCACGCATTGCACATCCCTTTCCGCAATGACCGTATCCGGCAACTACAAAATTTTTACCGGCAAGAAGAACGGATGTTGCTCTTAAAATTCCGTCTATGGAAGATTGTCCTGTTCCGTAAACATTATCAAAATCCCATTTAGTTTCTGCGTCATTTACCGCAATTACCGGGTAGAGTAATTTTTTTGCTGCAGACATAGCACGCAATCTATGAACTCCGGTAGTCGTTTCTTCTGTTCCGCCTATTATATTTTTTGCAAGGTGCGGATATTTATTGTGAACAGTAAAAATTAGATCCGCACCATCATCCAGTGTAAGGTTCGGTTTCATTTTTAATGTTTGTTCTATAGACCAGTAAAATTCTTTTACATTCTGTCCATGCCATGCATAAATTTCAATTCCGTTTTTAGCAAGTGCTGCTGCAATTTCATCCTGAGTTGAAAGAGGATTACAACCGCTCCATGCAACTTGAGCTCCGGCTGCATGCAAAGTTTCAATTAAAACTGCAGTTTCTTTGGTTACATGAAGACATCCGGCAATCTTGTAACCTTTTAACGGTTTAGTTCTAGAATATTTTTCTCTTAGCGCCATTAGAACCGGCATACGTGATTCTGCCCATTCAATTTTCTTTCTTCCTTCAGAAGCTAAACTCAAATTTTTTACTTTATATTTTCCTGGTTTGAAATCCATATAAATCTAACTCTCCCTTTTCTTAAATAAATTTTTTAAATGTTTGAACAAGATCTAATTTTTCCCAGGTAAATTCTTTTTCGTTTCTACCAAAATGACCATAGGATGATGTTTTCTGATAAACAGGTCTTCGTAGCTTTAGTCTTTCAATTATACCACGTGGTGTTAGATCAACTTCTTTTTTAATAAAACTACCTAATTTTTTATCAGGAATTATTCCGGTTCCTTTTGTATTGATGTAAACGGAAACTGGCTGGGCAACTCCGATTGCATAGGCTAATTGAACAAGACATTCTTTTGCAAGTCCCGCTGCAACAACATTTTTTGCAATGTGTCTTGCTGCATATGTTGCACTTCTATCAACTTTGGAAGGATCTTTTCCGGAGAAAGCTCCTCCACCATGCTGCGCCCATCCACCGTATGTATCGACAATAATTTTTCTTCCCGTTAAACCGCTGTCTCCATGCGGACCGCCTATCTCAAATCTTCCGGTAGGATTTATAAAATATTTTGTTTTCTTATCCAAAAACTTTTCCGGTATAACATTTTTTATAACATACCTTATCACATCTTCTCTAATCTTTTTTTGACTTACATTACCGTCGTGTTGTGTAGATACAACAACCGCATCAACTCTTAATGGATTATTATTATCGTCATATTCAATTGTTACCTGTGATTTTGCATCGGGTCTTAGATATGTCATTATTCCGGAGTTACTTTTTCTTATTTCAGCAAGTTTTTTAACGAGTTTATGTGCATATACAATCGGCATCGGCATCAATTCGGGTGTCTGATCGCAAGCATATCCGAACATTAGTCCCTGATCTCCTGCCCCGCCTTTATCGACACCCATAGCAATATCAGGTGATTGAGAATGAATTGCATTTAAGATTCCGCAGCTATCTGCATCGAATTTATATTCAGCTTTTGTATAGCCGATTTTTCTTATAGTAGATCTTACAACTTCCTGAACATCGACATATGCATTTGTTGTAACTTCGCCGCCTACAACCACTAATCCGGTTGTTACAAATGTTTCGCATGCTACTCTTGCTTTAGGATCTTTGGATAAAATTGCATCGAGTATACCATCCGATATAGCATCGCATACTTTATCCGGATGTCCTTCTGAAACCGATTCAGAAGTGAATAGGTATGACATTTATTCCTCATATTTAATTAATGATATTCAATTTCCGATGAATCCCCGGTGTTTAACTTATTATAATTCCCTTTAATTACTGCATCGCTTCCTATTATAGAACTTTCTAGTATAACCTTATCAACATTGGCTCCCGGACTTAAAATTGAGTTAACAATTATCGAATTAGTTACAACGCAGTTAGAAGCGATAGTTGTAAAAGGACCGATTACAGAATTTTTTACATTGGCTTTTTCCGAAATGAAAACTGGATGATTAATAACAACACCATCGGGAATTCTGTTAGTTCCAATTTTGTTTAATAAATATTTATTTGTAGAAAGGAGTGTTTCGGGCTTACCGCAATCGTACCATCCTTCAACCGGGAATGTAGTGATTGTTTCTCCTTTGTCAATCATTAACTGAAATGCATCAGTTAACTGATACTCATTTTTAGTCGTAATTTTATTTTTAATAAGTTCATCCAAACATTCATTTAACAATTTTGAATTGTTGACATAGTATAAGCCGACCAGAGCAAGTTTGGAAATTAAATCCTTTGGTTTTTCAATAAGTCTTGTTATTCTTCCATCTTTACAAACGGCAACACCAAATCGGCTTGGGTCTTCAACCTCTTTTACACCAAGTGATGTCTTTTTGTGTTTGAAAACCTCCTGCAGCTGAACATCAAAAATAGTATCACCAAGAATTATAAATATCTCATCATCATCAAAGGTTGGTGTAGTAAGATAAATTGCATGTCCTAAACCGAGCATTTCTTTTTGTTCAACATATTCAGTTTTAAGACCCGGATAATGTTTGCTTACATACTCAATTATTTTTTCTCCCAAATAACCAATTACAAATGTTGCTTTGTCAATATTTTCTTCTAATAATTTATCAATGATGTGACCTAAGATCGGTTTACTACCAACATTCAATAATACTTTAGGGAGAGAATATGTATGTGGTTTAAGCCTGGTTCCAAATCCAGCTACTGGTATTACTGCTCTCAATAACTACCTTATTTTTTTATTTTGCAAAAGTGAATTTAATTAATAGGGTATCCTTTATCAAATTAGATTATATTTATGCAACAGTAAATTATCTAACATGAAAATCGAGAACCGTATTACCGGATTATTAGGAATTCAATTCCCTATCATTCAAGCGGGAATGGTGTGGGTAAGCGGATGGAAACTTGCAAGTGCGGTTTCTAATTGTGGAGGACTTGGGGTAATTGGTGCCGGCTCAATGAAACCGGATCTTTTACAAATCCATATTTCTAAATGTAAATCTGCTACTAAAAAACCTTTCGGGGTAAATGTGCCATTGTTACGCGGAGATGCTAATGAACTTATTGATGTAATAATTAAGGAAAACATCAATATTGTTTTTACTTCAGCGGGACATCCAGGTAAATTTATAGACAAATTGAAAAAGAATAATATAATAGTTATTCATGTGGTCCCTTCTGTTAAGTACGGAATTAAAGCAGAAAGTGTGGGATGTGATGCAGTTGTTGGTGAAGGTGTTGAAGCCGGTGGGCATAATGGGATTGATGAAATAACAACCTTTTCGTTAATACCTCAATTAGTAGATGCATTAAAAATTCCGGTAATTGCTGCCGGTGGAATTACTGATGGAAGAGGTATACTTGCAGCTTTAGCTCTTGGTGCTGAAGGTGTTCAAATAGGTACAAGGTTTGCTGCTACTGTTGAATCTTCTGCTCATGATAATTTCAAAAGAAAAATTCTTGAGGCTAAAGATGACGACACTATCCTCTTATTTAGAAAAATTGGTCCTACCAGATTAATTAAAAATGAATTTTCAGAAATTGTTTACAATGCCGAACTTAACGGAGCATCAGAAGAAGAATTAAAATATTTATTGGGTGAAAAAAAAGAACGTCTCGGAATTTTTGAAGGTGACGAAAAAAACGGAATGATGGAAGCCGGTCAGGGTGCCGGGTTAATAAACGAAATACTACCTGTATCGGAATTATTTACTAAATTAATTTCTGAACTCGAGTTGTCTTATAATACCGTAAAAAGTGTTTTTAAAGTATAATTAAAATTCCATTTGAAGAATTATTAAATATTATTAAAATTACACCGTAATAAAAATGTGCATTAATTAAATTGCGATATGAGAATATTCACTACCATTTTCCTAATATCTTCCCTCGGTCCACTTATCCGATTCAGAAATAGTGAATATTTCTATTTCTTTTTTTTCTCGTTATTTACAGATTCTTTTGTCCTCCTGCAGCAGAAGTTTTTTAAATCATCAATGTATAACATTGAGTCTTATCTTCTCGGAAATTTGCTTATTGTTCTTTCAATCCCGAGAGTTTCAAAAAAATACAAGATCGGTTTAATACTGTTCATTTTTCTTTATTCAATATTAGAACGTAGTGATATTTCTTCAACGGTTTGTATGATTTTTGTTATGCTGTTTGTACTTATTCACTTTGCAAATACACTTGTACAGGAAATAAGAATTGATGGCAAATTAACATTGTTTTTGGTTCCCATGATTATTCTCTATTCTATAGGTATTGTATTAGCATATTATTTTTATGCAGACATTAACTTAGTACAAGATACTTTCATCCCAAAAGTAATATTATATACTCTTCTTAACTTGTTGGTTGCAATATTTGGTCCTGATAGAAAAATCAACTTCCCTTTTGGATATGATCCGACTATAAAAACAAAAATGGCTAACGATTTAGATATCCATGTTGATGAATACGATAATTATCTGGAAAAAGGATTGTCGCATCGTGAAATTCAAATCTATCACCTGATGAAAAAAGGAATGAACAATAAAGAAATTGCCGAGAAACTTAATATTGAAAAGAAAACAGTTGAAACTCATATGCAAAATATGAAAGTAAAATTTGGTTTCAACTCAATGACAGAATTGCGTGATTTTGTTAAAAAGGCAGACGAAATTAGTGTACCAATACAAGAATAGTGTCTAATCAATTATACACACCTAGAAAATTCAGTGTGCACACTTAGGAAATTCAGTGTGCTCTGCTATTGACAAACCTTGTTTCCCAATTTACCTTAGAGCTGTATTTTATTTAATTATTTTAAAGAATTTTTGAGAAAAATCCGATCTTTTATACTATAGAATTTTTGAGTATTAGGGGGGATTACTGAATTTTCAAATAAGTCTCCTCGAAAATGTTCTTTAAAATAATTTTTACGGCAAAGTATTTTGTCGTAGAAGGGCAGAATGGCTGTTTTAAAACGAAACTATCTTAAGTAATTTTCGCTACTAATGGGAAAAATTAAAATTCATTAGCCAGTGAAAAAGAGGGGGAGATAAATTCTTTTAGAACAGCCTTTTTTTTGCCTCCTATCAATTATGTGCCCCCATTTTTTAGTACCAAAAATGAAATTGTAAGACAAAAGCATTATTCCCTTTTGAGGGTTCTTCAATGTTTATTCTATACTGTGGACGAATTTCAATAAACGTAAAAGGAAAAAATTCTAAGCCGAAAATCAAATGAGCCAATTCATCATTTTGAAGATCTTTATTTTTATCAAACCGGTCATATCGAACTACAGCTTCCAGACCAACTGTTAATAAATAAGATGCTTCTATCATCATTGCATTAGAAACTATATCCTTTGCTAAAAAATCTTTTGCAATATCATACTCACCCATTAATGAAAAGTTTTGAGTTCCGATTCCGGCAAAGATTCCATATAAAGATGTATTTAATTTTTGTCCAAGTGATCTTACTTTAACAGAAGCAAAGGACCCTCCGGCAAAAAAGCCAACTTGATCTATTGACGAATTAACTTCAAATCTAGAAGTGAATGTTGGATCGGATGAAAGCGTTCCATTGAACCGGCTTTTTCCAACACTTGCTGTTAATTGACCCCAATTGGAAAAATTTGCACCAAGCTCAATACCAGTTTCCGTATAAAGGGGATTATAGATTAATCCCTGAATTGTGCCGACAGAAAAAAGTAATCCATAATCGCCCCCTTTTGTATATGATGTATGATCATCTATTCTGATACCAAAATATGGTGTGAATGATCCTACTTTTACATAACCATTGTTTGGTAAAATTCTTGCAATTCCATATGCCTCCCAGATGGAATTTGGGAAATCGTATCTGGCAAGAACGTCTATATCACTACTAACAGATGCATTTAAGTACAATGAACCGGTCATATCCTGAAAATCCGCTCTCTTCTTTTCCTGTGAATAAATTAATTGCGAGCGGTAATCAAATCCAAATGATACATTGTCTGTGAGTTTGGGTGATATTATAAAATTTTTATCTCTGGGCGATGACATACTTACAACATTTCTCCCGAAAAAAAATCCATTCTCGTTTCGCATTATACCCCCGGTAGGATTAATATGGCAGCTAATACATTTATCTTTTTGTTGAAGCGCAAATCGGGGGAGTGAATAAACATAAGGTGAAATAAGTAACATTACAATTAAACTGTATTTGAATTTCATACCCACCTCTAAATTTTTTAATGCGATTAAAAATTACTTTAACAAAATCATCTGCTGGGCTTTTTCAAAATGACCGGCTCTCAATTTATAAAAGTAAATTCCTGAGACAACCAGGTTTCCATATTCGTCCTTTCCATCCCAAATCTTCTCATACCGTCCGGCATTGAATTCTCCTTGCGAAATTGTTTTTATTAATTCCCCATTAATATTAAATACTTGTAAAGAGACGTATTCTTCCTTAGGAATTTCAAAAACAATAGTTGTAGAAGGATTAAACGGATTGGGATAATTATTCAGTAATCTGTATTGCTGTGGAATATTCTCTATTGCTACAGATGTAGGGCTCGGTTTACTAAATGGATCACCCGGATTAGTTACCTTACTCGGATCACCAACAGGTCCACCGCTCCAATTGCCGGTAGGATTCTGCAACTCAACTCCATTTGTAAAACCATCACCATCAGAATCAAGTGCAGCTAACTGAGGTCCCCACTGCACATTTCCCTGAATATTAAGAAAACTTTCTTCAACTTTCTGACCGAAACTATTTCTTGGTCCTCCGCCCGATGGGTTTACATGACAGTTTGCACAGGAATTAATTCCGCCGTTTGGGATTTGCCCCACTCTGAAATCCCGCGAAATCAATAATGACGCAGTAAACGATGAAACGAGGAATAAAAATATGTAGATATATTTTTTCATATTAACCTCTATTTTAATAATAGTGAACTTGAAATAATGAATCGTAGTTTAAGATAGTTAATTGTGGATAAATTGTCCACTTACAAATTCTGACCCTATTTTTACTATATTTAACCATCAATTTATTAGAGGATTATTTTATGGAGTATTACCCAACATTAATTACATTACACATAATATTTGCCGGCGGATGGTTAATTAGCTTAATAACAGATATAATTCTTAAAAGGTTCATCACTAGATCTAAAGGAACCAATTCTGAGAAGGTTCTTATAGACTTATATTTAACAGCCACTAATTTGCCCGGTATTATCAGTTCAAGCGGAATATTATTAACAGGAATTCTAATGATATTACTTAATCCGGGTTACGGTTTCTTTGATATGTCTGCAAATCACTGGCTTGCTACAAAACAAATATTAATGGTTGTTCTTTTATTGATTATTTTTGTTTTTGTTATTCCGGCAGCAAAGAAAATTAGAAACGAAATTAATGCGGAAATGGAATCAACTTCTAAAATTTCTGATGATACTTATAAGTATTTAAGTAAGATCTATAAACTAAATATGACTGTAAATATAATTGTAGTGTTGAATTTTCTATTTGCAATTACACATCGATTTATCGGGTAATTTTTTATAAATGAAAAAAATACTTTTACTTGGTTCAACCGGTTCAATTGGATTAAGCACATTGGATATTATTAGATCGATGCCAGACCAATTTCAGATTACCGGATTGAGTGTAAATAATAATATTGATAGACTTGAAGAGCAAATAAAGGAATTCAAACCAAACAGTGTGGTTGTAACAAACGAAAGAGAAGCAGAACAACTTAGAAAAAGAATCGGACCTTTGTGTGAAGTACTAACCGGCAATAACGGTTTAGTTGAAATTACCAGACAAGAAGAATATGATATTCTGCTTTCTGCAATTGTTGGATTTGCCGGACTAAGACCAACAATTGAAGCTATTAAGCGAAAGAAGAGAATTGCGCTTGCCAACAAGGAAACACTTGTTGTAGCCGGTGAGCTTATTGTTAATCTTTGTACAGAATATCAAGCAGAATTAATTCCTGTCGATTCCGAACATAGCGCTATTTTTCAATGCCTTAAAGGTGAAGATTCAAATTCAATAAACAAACTTATTCTAACAGCATCGGGCGGACCTTTCTTAAATAAAAGCCGGCAAGAACTTGAAAATATTTCAATTGAAGAAGCATTGAATCATCCCAACTGGAAAATGGGAAATAAAATTACAATTGATTCTGCAACGATGATGAACAAAGGGTTGGAAGTAATTGAAGCATTCTGGTTATTTAATCTACCCAAAAATAAAATTGAAGTTGTAATTCACCCGCAATCAATTATCCATTCGATGGTTGAATTTATTGACGGCTCTTTAAAAGCGCAACTTAGTACTCCAGACATGCGACTACCAATTCTTTATGCCCTTTCCTATCCTGAAAGATACAATTATAACGGTGTTTCAACAGATTTTAAAAAAATAGGGCAGCTGACGTTTTTTGAGCCTAATTTTAATAAATTTGAGTGCTTAAAATTGGCGTATGATGCAATTGACGAAGGGGGCACTGCACCTTGCATATTAAATGCAGCCAACGAAATTGCGGTAGAAAAATTCCTTTCCGGTAAAATTAAATTTCTTAAGATACCGGAATTAATTAAGGAAGCTCTGCATAAAATAGAAACAGAAAAACATTTTAATTTAGATTCACTTATCAAATGCGATTTTGCAACTAGAGAGCTTCTAAATAATAAATATTCTTAAGGATAATAAATGGATTACATAATATATTTTATTATAACTGTCGGTATTCTGGTTTTTGTTCATGAATTCGGACATTTTGCTGCGGCCAAACTATGTAAAATTAGAGTAGATGTATTTGCCATAGGATTCGGGAAAAGGATTTGCGGCTACAATAAGTTAGCCGGTTTTTCCTGGGGAGATTTACCAAAAGATTGGGATGGACAGGGTAATACAGATTACCGTTTATGTGTCTTTCCACTTGGTGGTTATGTAAAAGTTGCCGGAATGGTTGATGAAAGCATGGATACTAAGTTCATAGAATCTGAACCGCAGCCATGGGAGTTCCGCTCCAAACCAACTTTTCAAAAGTTGTTTGTTATTACTGCCGGCGTTCTAATGAATTTACTTTTAACTATTGCAATCTTCTGGGGAATAAATTTCTTTGTCGGTAAGCAAGTCTTTAAAACAACTACTATAAGTAAAATTGATAATGGTAGTTTTGCTAACCAGGCCGGATTCCAATCTTACGATAAAATTGTATCAATCAACGGAAATCCTGCAGATGATTGGGAAGATATAGTTGAAGATTTACTGGTTAGCAGTTCACCTTTAGTAAAAGTTTCTGTTGAAAGAAACGGAAACATTCAAACATTAGAAGTATCTCGAAAAATAATTACCGAAGCATCGCAACATGGGTTTTTTCTTTTCCCTTTTCCTACTCAGCCAATTATTCAGGATGTAATTAAAGACTCGCCAGCAGAAGATGCGGGAATTAAACCGGGAGATATTTTCTTATCAATTGACGGAAATCAATTAAGAGACCGTGAACAGGTTGTTGAAGTAATTTCTTCTAATAAGCAAAAGAATGTAGAATTAATTTACCTTCGTGGTAACGACACATTAAAGACAATGATAAACCCGGGAATTGAAGGTAAAATTGGAATTGCAGTAACAGATGCTTACACCGGAGATTTTGAGTATAAGACTTATGGATTTATAGGCGCTCTTACACAAAGCATCTCCAACATTGGTCAATATACTGTCCTTACATTCGGAATGTTAAAGAATGTTATTACCGGAAAGATTGCGTTCAACCAGGCATTTGGCGGACCTGTTAAGATAGCCCAATACGCTGCACGTTCTGCAGATACAGGAATCAGTTCGTTTTTGTTTTTTCTTGCAATGTTAAGTTTGAGTTTAGCTATAATAAACATACTTCCATTCCCTGCACTCGATGGCGGGCATTTTATAATAATAGCAATTGAAGGAATTTTTAGAAAAGAGCTACCGCTTAAAGTTAAGATCGCAATTCAGAACGCAGGATTTATTCTGCTACTTGCATTGATGGCATTTATAATTTACAGCGACATAATAAGCTTATAAATAAAGGGCGGTTCAATCCGCCCTTTATTAGTCCCCCTGTCCAATTCGTTTTATCTTTAGCTTAATTTAAAGACTATAGGAACAACAACCTCTGCTTTAACTTTCTTCCCTTTTAGTTCACCCGGAGTAAATTTTGTTGCTTTCACAGCATTAAGTGCCGCATCAATTTATAGTTTGTTATTCCCTTCCTCAATCTTCACGTCGGTTACAACTCCATTTTCATTTATAAATGCTCTCACAAGCACCTTCCCTTCTATTTTATCTTTTTTGGCATCTTCAGGGTATTTAACATTTTTTAGAATCGATTCCATACCGCCTACCGGCATTGGTTGTTTATCAAGATCTTTTTTATCCTGAGCAGAAATAACATTTGATGATACAATTAATAAAGCAATTAC
The DNA here is from genome assembly GCA_020059785.1 of Ignavibacteriales bacterium. Lineage (GTDB taxonomy): Bacteria > Bacteroidota > Ignavibacteria > Ignavibacteriales > Melioribacteraceae > DSXH01. Next base: position 11,415 of record JAGVBL010000263.1, read on the forward strand.
AAATAGGATGATTTATTTAGTGTTTTCATAACTCCCCCTTTTGTTAGTGATTTATTTAAGAGCAAATACAATTGGAATAGAAACCTGAACCTTTACCGGCTTACCTCTTTGTCTTCCCGGTGTAAATTTTGTTTTCATAACTGCGTCAACTGCAGCGGAATCGAGAGCAGGATGAACACCTTTTATAATCTCACACCTAACAACATCTCCCTTTTCATTAATAAATGCTTTAACAAAAACTCTGCCTTGAATACCGGCTCTTTTGGCAACTTCCGGATATGTAATTTTTTTCTGAATGGCTTCCAATCCGCCAATTGGACCCGGTGCTTCTTCAACTGCAACAAAATAAACATCATCAAGATTGCCATTAGTAATCCCGATACCGAATGAATTACCAAAAGTCTCGAGGCCAAATGAAACCATTGCATCAATATTTTGAAATTCTTTGCTAAGTTTTATAAAAAGATTACCCTTAAATTTGGCTAAAGATGAATCCGAAGTGAATTCCACATTTTCCAGAATTTTAAGAATCTCCGGTTCAATATCTTTAGAAAAATTCTCCGGTAGATTTGAACCTTTTGTTCTTAACACTTCTCTGTTACGATTAATTCTTGTTGCCGGCATTAGTTTTTCAATTCTACCGTCATTACCAACAAAATAATCATATTGTAGAAGTATGGGAAAATCCTGGGATTCAAGGTTTTTAATATTTTTCTGAAACGAGGCTACGATTTCTTTCTTAATTTCAGCAATATCATTCTTAAGAACTGGTTTAGATTTTAACTCAGCAATTGAAAAATAAATTATATCGTTGTTCTCAATTAGTTCTATCTTGCTCTTTTTTTCACCGCAACCAAAGAGAACAAAAAGCAGACTTAACACAATTAATAATTTTTTCATTTCACACCTCACAAATTTGCTTTTACTATTACTGCATTTTTTAATTCTGTTTCTATTTCAACGGGAGGAAGACTATTTATAAGTAGATTTATTGTTTTTTGCTGCTCTATCATTTGTCGGGATGTTAATTGAATTTCTTTACGGTACTCCCGGACTTCTAAAAACATAAACAGCCCGATAATAAGAAGAACCAATGCAAGTGAATATGAAAGCAAAGGAAATAATCTACTTTTGCGATACGGTTTTTCACTAAGTCCTCTTACAGAGCTAAAGATTTTTCTTTCTAATGAAGCGGGAAACTCTTCGCAGGTTTCCTGAATAGCATTTTTATATTTATTAACCAATTTGAAATATTCCCTACTTTCCTGGTTAACAGAAAGCTCTGAGAAAAGAAACGTTTCTTTGCTTTTATCCAGCTCCCCATCAAAATATAAATTGATTATGCGTTCAATTTCTGAATTCATTTACTTCCCTCCCAGAATTTTCTTTCTTTTACTTTTGATTCAATTTGTGTGATTTGTTCATTTACATACTCAGTTTCTTTAGAGAATTTTTCGTCTTTTATAAGCTCTGCCAATGCTTTTTTATAATATTCAAGTGCTTTACTTGTTTTATTAAATCGATCGAGTGTACAAGCCATATAAAATAGAGATTGGACACTATTGGGATCTAAGTTAAGAGCTCTATCGCAGAAAATTAGAGCTCGATTAAAATTACCCAACCGGTAGTTTACAGCGGCTAATTTTTCAAGTGTATAGATAATTTTATCGTAAGGATATTTTTGAAGAGCGCTTTCGTAATAAATATTCGCTTTATTAAGAGAATCTAATTTTTCATAAGTTAATGCAACATTAATATCATTTGCAGGATTAACATCATCAAACAGTACCGCGTTTTTATATGCTACAAGTGCGGAATCGAATTCACCTACAGCAAAATAACAAAAGCCGAGATGACTATAGAAATTTGCAATTGTTGAATCGCGTTTAATAGCTTTATTAAGTAAACCGATTGCCATATCATAGTGTTTTACTTTTTCAGCACAAAAACCGGCACGGTAAAAGTATTCTGCTTTATTCGGATTTAATTGAGTCAATCTTATGTATTGTCCAAATCCATACATATAATTTTTAGATGCAATAGCAAAAGAACCAGCAAGCTCCCACGAAGGAATATATTCAAAATTAAGACTTATGGCTTTACTAATGCTTATAAAAACATTTGACGAATCTTCTGCTGTTGAAGCAGTATTCGCCTGGGATAGTGCAAGGTAATATCTGGCCAAGAAATCATTTTCATTTAATGAACATACTTTTGTAAAAATCCTTTTAACTTCTTCAAAATCTCTTAAAGGTAAATTAACCATCCCTAATTCAAATAGCGCTATTATATTGGTTGAATCTTTATCAATAATAAAATTATAATGAGTAATAGCTTCATTTGTTCTTCCGTATTGAAATAGGTAGCGCGCAAAATTAAGACGGTAAATAATTTTTAGTGAATCAAGCTCAACGGCTTTTTCCAAACCGGTTAATGCTTTTTTAAGGTTCTTCAATTGTGCATAGCTCATTCCTAAAAAATAATATTCATTTGAAGTCAGCGGTTCTTTTTTTTCATTTTCCAAATAGTTGATGACATTTAAATATTGCCCTTCAATATACATTTTAGGAACTCTATCAATTTCACCATAGGATTGGTTTTGAGAAAACACAGAATTGCCAAGTCCTGTAAAGACTGACAATAACAAAAATATTTTTTTGTATTGAGTTACCATAGGCTACTCATTAAATAATGGAGTTAACTTTTTAATTAATTTCTGCCGGGTCTTAAATAGTCTGCTTTTAACAAGCTCCTCATCAATGTTCATAACTTCGGCAATTTCTTTGTAGCTTAATCCGCCGTATTCTTTAAGTAAGAATACTTCACGCTGATCAATCCCCATTTTATTAAGCTCATTATGTATAAACTCTTTCATTTCTTTGTTGTCGAATTCATTTTCAATTTTGTCCGGCGATTCAATTTCAATTTCATCAGCATCATCACTTCCGAACTGATCTATCCTGATTTTCTTTTTCCTGTAATAGGAATAAATTTCGTTACGGACTGTACTGAACAGCCAGTACTGGATACTATCTTTGTTACGGATCCGGTTCAAATTTTCAAATAACTTTAGAAATACATTCTGAATAATATCCTCACACGTCAGACGGTCGTTAACCATCTTAAGCGTATAATTAAATAGGTGCCGCTTGTACTGATTATACGTAAGTGTGAAATCAATAATATTTTCGAGTTGTCCACTCAAAAAATTATTTCCGCTTTATATTAAAGATGTATTAGTTGCTGAAATGTTGCCTGAAGATAATTTAATTCAAAGAGGTAAGCACTGTATTTTGAATTACCCACAACTGCTCATAATTCCCGGTTTCCTTCGAAATCGCAGTTAATTCATAAAAATTATTCTTATGTTCAAATAAAACAACGCGGTTGATAATACCTTCTTTATTTTCATACTCGTAAGCAGAAAACCGTTTACCGTTTAATTCAAAAACTTCGTCATTAAAAAATCCCTTAAAATATTTTCCCAGTTTAGCTTTTACAGAGATCTTACTGAGTGCGGCTAATTTTTCTATTCCGTTCTGCAAAATATTTTTTCTTGACGTTTCATCGACATGAATTACCGAAAAATTAAGCGATTGTTTATAATCGTTTCTTACTAACCAGAGGTCTATACATTTGCATTCATTATCCTCTGCTGTAAACCAGCCATCGGGGAGCTTAACTGAAATGTTTGTGGTTTTTGAAAATGACCTTTGCCCGGTTAACGGGTAATCGAATTTATAAATAGAACTTAAGGAATGTGAGCACGAAGAAAGGATAAGTGTAACGAAAATAACTATTAATAGTTTTTTCATAGAAAATAGAGACGGATTAATTTCCGTCTCTTAAAAATTTTGGTTCTTCAAGAGTAAGTATTAATGAAATGCGATGAGAATCCGGAAGCCGGTCTGATTCCGCCTGGCTGAATCTTGCAAATGAATAATCGATCTGAAGCTTCGGTAAATAAATTCCGGCGCCAAGAGTAAATTGTTTTACATCGTTATAGCCGGCTCGGACAGCAAAAATATTTTTATAATTATATTCAAAACCCGCATGCGGATCGAAACTGACAGGACCGACATTAAATGTAGAAGCAAATTTCCGGTTCTCGAATCTTAAATCGAAATCAACAGCCGGCATAATTTTACCGCCTAAGAAATTGAACGCATATGCAGCTCCAATCTTAGCTGTCGGGGTTATTAATTCATTCCGCCCGGTACTCCAGGCTACCAAAGTTGTAGTTACATCCTGAATGTTTGCGCCGATATATAAATCCTCGTATGGCATATAAAACGCACCGACATCAAAACCGATTCCTGTTGCACCAAACTCTGCAAGGTCTCTTCTAATAATTTTTACATTTGCACCCCAGTAGAAATTATCCGAATGCCGCTTAGCAAAAGTTAGATATATAGCCCAATCGGTATTGCTGAATTCCGAAATTTTGGAATAATCGAGCCGGTCTTTGTGGATATCGAGAACGCCGTCGCCATTGGCATCGTAAAGAGCGTTGCGTGTATCGGGAATTCCATCAACGCTCAAGCGGATAACGCTTAATCCGAAACTCATATCATTACCATACGGAATGGCAACTGCACCGTAATTATAATTTACGAGCGATCCAAAGTGTTCTTCGTGCATCAAAGAGAATTGCGGATAATTTATTCGTGCTAATCCCGCCGGATTCCAGTACCCGGCTGTAACATCGTTAACAACTGCAGTGTGTGCGCTGCCCATAGCAAGTGCACGTCCGCCAACGCCAAGTGCGAGAAATTCACCTGCATACTTTCCAATTACTGTCTGGGATTGAATACTAGTGAAGGCAATAATGAAAAAGGAAAAAACAAGAATTATACGTTTCATAAAATAATTCCTTTTGTGTCGGTTACAGTAGAAATAACTATCTATTTTCTCCTTTCTGCACTACAATATTAAATTTTATCTAAATGTTTTGCAAGACCTTTGAACGTCCCTAATTTACCCCTCCACTTAAAAGGAGGGGTAATTTATGGGGTAAAATCATTTTTTCTCAGTTTGCTTTGCTACAGCGTTTATTGCAGCATTAATTGCTTCCTGGTCGCCAAGATAATAATGTTTAATCGGTTTTAAGTTTGCATCAAGTTCATAAACCAGTGGAATTCCTGTAGGAATATTTAATTCAACAATTTCCTGTTCCGAAATATTATCCAGGTATTTAACCAGAGCACGCAAACTATTACCATGAGCAGCAATAATAACACTTTTGCCGCTTTTAATAACCGGCGCAATAGTTTCATGCCAGTAAGGCAAGAAGCGGTCGACTGTTAATTTTAAACTCTCTGTAAGCGGAACATCCTTTTTATCCATATCGGCATAACGAGGATCTTTACCCGGATAACGCTCGTCATTTTCATCCAAAGCCGGAGGCGGCACATCGTAACTTCTTCGCCACAATTTAACCTGATCCATTCCGTATTTCTCGGCTGTTTCGGCTTTGTTTAATCCTTGCAGAGCACCGTAATGTCTTTCATTTAATCTCCAGTTTTTAATAACGGGTATCCACATCAAATCCATTTCGTCCAGAGTAATATCTAGTGTTCTAATTGCTCTTTTAAGAACAGATGTAAATGCAATATCGAATTTGTAACCTTCCGATTTAAGCGTTCTACCGGCTTCATGTGCTTCATTAAGACCTTTTTCAGATAGATCAACATCTGTCCATCCGGTAAAAAGATTCAACTTATTCCATTCGCTTTCGCCATGTCTTAGTAATACTACTTTGTACATTTTACACTCACCATAATTTGTTATAAAAGACCTTGCAAATATAATAAAAATTGAACATCGGTTTGTTTCATTTAAATCCGCCTTACTTTATCTTTGTATAGGTTTGAAAATGAAAAACAGATTGATATATAACTTTTTCAGTGATGACGACTTTCTGAGAATTTCCAACCAGATCAAAAAGTCGGAACAGAGCACCTCGGGCGAGATAAGAATTTCTATCAAAGAAAAACGTTCATTACTCGAGTTTAAAAAAGATATTAGAGAACTTGCCGAAAAAGAATTTAAAAAATTAGGAATGACGGGAACACGAGATAAAACCGGCATTTTACTTTTTCTTCTTCTGGGTGAGAGAAAATTTTATATTCTTGCTGATGAAGGAATAAATAGTAAAGTCCCCCAGGATACCTGGGATAAAGTGAGAGATGAAATTCAGAATAACTTTAGAGAAGGAAAATTTGCCGGAGGTATAGTTACAGGAATTGAAAGAGTAGGGAATATTCTATCCGAACATTTCCCCATTCGTAAAGACGATACAAACGAACTATCGAATAAAGTAATATTAGAGTAAATTGAAAGCCACCGTTAACCACCCGATTATCAGCATGGACGAGATTGTCCGACCCACCAGAGTTGAAGTTGACCTTAAACAGCTTACGGAAAATTTTAACACAATTAAAAAGTATGTTTCACCTTCTAAGGTAATGGCAGTTCTTAAAGCAAATGCTTATGGAAACGGACTTGTCCGTGTTGCAGAACTTATGCAGGAACTAAATGCGGATTATCTTGGCGTTGCGGTTCTTGAAGAAGGGATTTTGCTAAGACAATCGGGAATTACATTGCCAATTCTTGTTATGGGCGGAATGCTCGGTAATCAGATTCCTGTTTTTTTAAAGTATGATTTAACAATGACCGCTTCTTCAATTGAAAAACTGAACCAGATTGATGAAGCCGCATCTGCAATGAAAGTTAAAGCTAAGGTTCATCTAAAAATTGATACCGGTATGGAACGGATTGGTGTTCACTATTATAATGCTGAAAAGTTTCTTGAAGCATCTGTAAAATGTAAGAATGTTTTTGTAGAGGGAATCTATTCTCACTTTGCAAGTTCTGATTCTTCAGATCTTTCTTACGCCAGACTTCAACTTGAGCGTTTTTTAGAAGTGATTAACTTCTACACAAAAAATTCTATTGCAATACCGGTTAGGCACATTTCGAACTCCGGCGGAATTCTGCAGATGCCGGAAGCTTATCTCGATTTAGTTCGCCCGGGAATTTTATTGTATGGTGTTTATCCTTCAAACGAAGTTAAGAAAACAATTGCCGTTAAACCTACACTATCATGGAAATCCCACGTCGTGTATTTCAAAGCAATTAAACCGGGGCATCCGGTAAGCTACAATTCCACTTTTACACCCGATAAATTGATAAGAGCGGTAACGGTTCCTGTTGGTTATGGCGACGGATATTTCCGCAGCATGTCCCATAAAGCAGAAGTACTTATCCGAGGTAAACGTTACCCGGTAATCGGTTCAATTACAATGGATCAGATTGTAGTTAATATAGGCAACGACAGTGCATTCAATGGCGATGAAGTAATTTTGATTGGAAACGACGGCGTTAATTCAATTACATGCGAGGAACTTGCAAACTGGGCGGGAACCATTCCTTACGAGATATTAACCAACATAAATACCCGCGTTCCAAGAATTTACAGAGGTTGTCTTAAAAGTATCTCATTGTCAGTCTGAGCTTGTCGAAGACTGACAATTTCGAATAGAATCACACTTCGACTTAGCTCAGTGTAACTCTAAAATTGCTTTTAAGACAACCTCAATATTTTACTTTGCAAGCAGCATCTTTTTAGATTGAACAAATCCATTTGCAGAAATTGTGTAAATATAAACACCGCTTGTCATTCCTCGACCTCGCTCGGAATGACCTGCATCAAAGATTACAGTGTAATATCCGGCAGGTTTATTTTCGTTAATTAAGGTTGTTACCTCTTTGCCAAGTATATCGAATATTTTTATAGTAACAAAACTGTTTTCTGGTAATTGATAGCTGATGGTTGTCGTTGGGTTGAATGGGTTGGGATAATTACTTAAATCATAATTGCCCGGCAATTCATTAGAAATTTCTGATACTAAATTTGAGTTTTCTTCCTTCCTATAATCAATTCTTCCAAAAGCTGCATTATATTCAGCGTCGGCATAAGTTCCTGCTGTAGAATAATAAGCCCGAACGTCGTACCATAATAAATCATCAGAATAGGAAGATGTATAAACGTATTGATAGTCTGTAAATGAACAAACTCCCCTTCCAACAGTTCCTATTTGAGTATCGGGACCGGTAACTCCATTGTGTTTTACCCTTCTCCAGATCTGGTATTGATTAACAGCACTATTAGGGTGTTCACTCCATTGTAATTGAATATTCTGCCCGGTTGATCCAACAAATTGTAAATTTTTGTAACCATTGTTCGGCTTAATACCAGCATAATTAATTGAATAAGACGCATTGTTATAAACAGTAAAACTTCTTGGATTTTGAGAATTACCATCGCCCCAGGATGAAAATCCCATATCAATATAATCTGATCTTGTATAACCCAATGCAGTAACAGAAACCGGTTGAGAATAATAATAATTACCATTTGCTGTTACTGGTCCGTTGAAAGAAATATTGCAGACCTTTCTTAATTCTGCACGAATATGAATCCCATTTTGATTTAGGGTTGCGTTGTAGGTATAGGAGCTTGAATACGATTGAATTGATGATTCTACTTTCCAAGTACTCTGATTGCTTCCACTTGTATTCCACACTCTTGTATATCCTTGGGCATCAACTTGATTTTCGATAGCAGCCAAGCTTAGTCCTTGTCCATAACTAAGATTAAAAACAGATCCGCTTCCGTATGGTGATCCATTTACTGATACAGTACCTGTTCCAAAATTATTCTCTACATAAACGGTCTGCTGTACCGTAACCGTAATGTAGGATGTAGATGCACGCTGAGTAAGTATTTTGGTAATATAATCCTCCTCATACATGTAAATAACATACCAGTTTTGATAAAGTACATCTCCGGGTAAAGTGCAGTATGGAGTATCTTCATATACCCAGGTTTCTGCGTAAGTATTTCCTCCGCCGACTAATATATCCTTGATTACCTTGAATTTCCATTTATTTTGTGAATTTGCCTTTTGTCCGGACCATCCAAATGAAATATCAATTGATGATCTTGTGTTGTCTATAACACTCCCGGATACTGTACTATTATGGGTTGGATTATTAAACCAAACACTATAGCTCTGTGCATACAGGTTACAAGAGAACAAGAACAAAATTACCGAAAGAAATAAATTTTTTACCTTCATGATGTTTCTCCTCACTAAGTTAGAAAGTGAAATAATAATTGGTTAATTTTTAAGTGCAAATAAAAATGGGCGTACCATGTACGCATAAGATGAGCAGTCTTACTATTTTATTTGCAAACGGGGTATTGGAGAGCGCCTCTCTCCTTTACCCTTATTTTTTAACTCTTGCCTCCTATTCTTTTAAGTGACCATGAATAATTTTGGAAGTATTTTTATTAAGCACAAACACTATAAAATAAACATCATTTTTAAAAATAATTCCTGATACTAACTTTGTATTAGGTGCATAGTATATAAGTTTTAGATCTGTTCCGTCATAATGATTTATCCCCTGTAATGACCATGATCCTACAAATAAATCTTTCTCGCTCCTTGAACACAATACCTTTCCGTAATAATCCGTCCCTGTAAAATCTTTCCATACTGTGTATTTTCCATCGTCTTCATATCTATAAATTATCTTTGCTATATTGAAATAAGTTTTATCTCCAATATTGAATACATTAAATGGTGATAACCCAAAATCTGAAAACATCTCTCGAAATTCTTTACCATTCCAAACCACTAATTTTGTTGAATCTACTGATCCTTTTAATGCCGAAATTATAAAATCTCCGTTCTTTGATTTCCTTATCTGGTAAAAATTCAGGTGGAGTTTTGGTAATTCTATCTGTTTCCATTCTGTTCCATTGAATCTGAATATTCCGCCTAACTGTTCTTCATTAAAGTATGAATTGTATGCTGTTCCAACGGCATAGATTTCTGTTTTAGATACGCCCCATA
>JAGVBL010000384.1 GCA_020059785.1 Ignavibacteriales bacterium
GTTTTTTAAGCTGAACATATCCAGAAATAATATCAACTATGTTGGCACTACTTCTAATCTCTTCTATTTTTTGTTCGGGTATCCGCATTTTAAGTTTTGCTCTCTTTATCCTAAACCGTAAACAATCTACAAACGAAATTAGATATTTTATTAATTAAACCAAACCGCGTTCGAATTGCCGATCAGAGTTAAACTTTGTATTTTGTTACCGGAAAATATAATTAGTGGCATATCATTGATAAATCGTAATGTCCTGATAATTCTACCCGCTCAGGATTTCAATGAGCAGGAATACCTGATAATAATAAACGCATTAGAAAGATCACACGTTAAAGTGTTTATCGCATCGGATGCTTATGCTTTATGTTCCGGTTCGAATGGATTAAAAGTTAAGAACGACATGCAGCTTTATAACATTCACGAAAGTAATTTTGGCGGAATAATTTTTATTGGAGGAAGCGGAGTTAGAAATTACTGGAATAATTCGCAGCTCCATTCTATTGCCAGAAAATTCCATTTAAAGAAAAAACCGGTTGGTGCAATTTGTGCCGCACCTATAATACTTGCTAAAGCCGGTATTATTACAGAATGTGCTACATGCTACCCCGACGATAAAAAAGAACTTGAGCGTACCGGCGTAGAGTACAAAGACAATCCGATTATTATCTCAAATAATATTGTTACCGCCAAAGACCCTTCCTCTGCGGGCGAGTTTATAAAAATATTCTTAAATGAGCTGGCAAAAAATTAAGCTGAATAGAACTTACCGAAAAGTCCTGTCGTTTAAAGAGATATTATGGAAAATCTGAAAAAATATTGCGAAAGCTTGACGCGGTATTCCCGGTATAAAACCCGCGAAGTCTATATTGGCGATATTCCTCTTGGGGGAAATAATCCAATACGTATTCAGTCTATGACTACAACCGATACAATGAATACATTGGCAACGGTAGAACAATCAATTAGAATGATTAACGCCGGATGTGAATATATACGAATAACAGCTCCAAGTTTGAAAGAAGCACAGAACCTGCAAAACATTAAAGCTGAATTACGAAAGCGCGGTTATAATGCTCCTTTGATAGCGGATATTCATTTCACTCCAAATGCAGCAGAGCTTGCTGCACGTATTGTTGAAAAAGTAAGGGTTAATCCGGGTAATTATATTGATAAGAAAAAATTTCAAACTATTGAATATACCGATGCGGAATATGCAGAAGAAATTGAAAGAATACGGGAACAATTTACGCCGCTGGTTAAAATCTGCAAGGAATACGGAACAGCTATGCGTATCGGTACAAACCACGGATCGTTATCAGACAGAATTATGAGCAGATACGGCGATACTCCGTTAGGTATGGTTGAATCTGCTTTAGAGTTTCTTAGAATATGCGAAGAGAATAATTACCACAATATTGTTCTCTCTATGAAAGCAAGCAACCCTCAAGTAATGGTTCAGGCTTACAGACTTCTAATCAGGAAAATGGAAGAAGAGAATATGAATTATCCAATGCATCTTGGCGTAACTGAAGCCGGAGATGGTGAAGATGGAAGAATTAAATCTGCTGTTGGAATAGGAACCTTACTTGAAGATGGTATTGGTGATACAATTAGAGTCTCATTAACTGAAGAACCCGAATATGAAGCGCCGGTTGCAATATCTCTTGCAAGCCGTTATAAAGATAGAATTAATCATAAAGAAATAATACCGGTTGATAGTTCTCCGATTGATCCGTTTGTTTACTCCAGAAGGGAAACATTCGAAGTTGCCGGAATTGGCGGCGGAACTGTTCCCAAAGTATTAATCGACTTATGTAAAACTCCAATTGAAAATCCGGCTGCATTAAAAAGTGTTGGATATAATTACGAACCGGTTACAGATAAATGGTACTTGAACGATCAGGCTTGCGATTTAATTTATCTTGGCAAGAACGAACTACCATTTGATGCACCGAATAACTTAAAAGTAATTTACGATTACGATAAATGGTTAGGACTTACTGACACAACAAGAGGATTTCCGCTGCTTACTTTAAACGACCTTAAAAGGAAATCAAAATTATCTTTCATTATAAATTTTGTTCAGGTAAGCATCTCCGATCTCTTCGATGTAACTTTTTCTGAAATAAAAAATAATCCGTCAATAGTATTTATTCTAACAACCGATAATCTTCATGGAATGGCCGAGCAGCGAAGAGCATTTATTGAAATTATTTTAAATGAAATAAAAAACCCGGTTATAATTAAACGGGATTATACAAACATAGATGAAGATCATTTCCGTTTGTTCAGTTCTACAGATGCCGGGGCATTATTAATTGATGGGCTTGGTGATGGTGTGTGGTTAAATGCACTGGATCAATCCGGCAAGTTGATGGATGCTGGTTTTATCAACAGAACTTCTTTTGGAATTCTTCAGGCAACGCGGACAAGAATTTCTAAAACTGAATATATTGCATGTCCATCATGCGGTAGAACACTTTTCGATCTGGTTGAAGTAACAAACATTATAAGGAAGCGGACCGAACATTTGAAAGGCGTAAAGATTGCAATTATGGGTTGTATAGTAAACGGACCTGGCGAAATGGCAGATGCCGATTATGGATACGTTGGTTCTGGACCCGGCAAAATTACGTTATACCGTGGAAAAGAAATTGTAAAAAGAAGCATAAATTCCGAGCATGCGCTCGATGAATTGATCAAATTGATACAGGAAGACGGGAAATGGGTGGAAATCCCTCAATTTTAGCATAAATTTATTATTGAGAATAAATCCCGTTTATTATATATTTCGAACAGTTATATGGAAATATTCTTACACGATAAAACAATAATCAGGGAAGAGCCAGTTTATTCTGCAAAAATTTCTGGTTGATAAATGCACTCCTTAAATATCAGGAGTGCATTTTTTTTATATATGAATGTTGGAGAATTGATTAAACAAATTGAGGATTGGGCGCCACCGGGTGCGGCATGGGAGAAAGACAACGTCGGACTTCAAGTCGGCTCAAGGGGAGAAAAACTTAAAAACATTTTACTCTGCCTTGAGTTAGATGAAGAAGTCCTTAAAGAAGCAATTAAAAAGAAGTGCAACTTAATTTTCACCCACCACCCTCTAATCTTTAACCCAATCAAAAATTTAGATTTCGAAAAATCAAAACAAGCAAAACTTATTCAGCATCTTATAAAACAAAACATTTCACTTTACACCGCTCATACAAATTTAGATTTTACACGTGATGGAGTTTCTTTCCAGCTTGCAAAAACACTAAAACTAAAAAATGTAACTTTTCTTGAACATGAAGAAGCTAATCAATTTAAGGTGGTTATTTTTATACCGGCGGCTAATGTAGAAGAATTATCGGAAGCATTGTTCGCCGTTGGCGGCGGTGTAATTGGGAATTATGAGAATTGTAGTTTTAGATTAAACGGAGAAGGAACATTTAAGGGAAATGATAATTCGAATCCCGTTGTTGGTAAAAAAGGCAAACCGGAAAAAGTTGAAGAAGTAAGATTAGAATTAATAGTTGATTCATGGAATTTAGGCAAGATAGTTAACGCAATAAAGAAACATCACCCGTACGAAGAACCCGCATATGATATATATCCCTTGAAAAATAAAAACATAAATTTTGGTGCCGGTGCATTAGGAGAATTAGAAAAGGAATTGACAGAAAAAGAATTTCTGAATTTTGTTAGCAAGTCCCTCAAAATAGGAAAATTGAAATATTGCCGCGGTCGTAGTAACAGAATTAAGAAGGTAGCTGTGTGCGGCGGATCGGGATCCGAACTTTTATCCTGCGCAATTAATTCGGGTGCGGATGCATTTATTACTGCCGATATAAAATACCATGCATATCATGATGCAGAAAGCAAAATTTTACTTATCGATGCCGGACATTATGAAACTGAAATCGGCTCTTTGAATATTGTTAAAAAAAGAATTGAAAAAATATTATCCGGCAAAGATTATATAAAGGTGTTCAAGTTTTCGGGAAGCACAAACCCGGTAAAGTTTTATTAACATTAAGGAGTAACATAAATTGATTGAAAGGCTTTCAGTATTATACGAGCTGCAATTGATAGACGATCAGCTTGACGAATTAGAAGAGCTGCGCGGCGATCTTCCGGCAGCTGTTAACGAACTTACATCACAAATTGATACGCTTCAACATCAGATTGAAGATAAAGAGGCGGAAAAAAAGAAATCCCTTTCCAAGCGGAGAGAAAACGATAACGAAGTTGACCGCCTAAAAGCGAATCTGAAAAAATTCAAATCGCAGCTTTACCAGGTCCGCAACAATAAAGAATACGATGCTCTTACTAAAGAGATTGACCATAGCGAAGACCAGATCAACAAACTGGATGCTGAAAGCGTTGCACTTGAAGATCTTATTCAGAAATTAAAGAATGAAATTAACGAACTTGAACCGCAGATTGATACTCTGCAAAAGGAACTAAAAGAAAAGGAAACCGAATTAAAGCAAATTATTAAAGCCAACGAGCGGGAAGAAGCAAAATTACTTGATAAACGCGAAAAAATTGCCGTTAAAGTTAAGAAACCCGATTACAATACTTATATGAGAATTCGTAAGACATTGAACGGAAAAGCTGTTGTAACAATTAACCGTTCAGCATGTTCGGGATGCCATAATGTTGTTCCGCCGCAAAGACAAATTGAGATTCGCCAGAGTAAAAGAATCTTTTCATGCGAATCGTGCGGCAGAATACTGGTTTCAACAGAAATTGCAGATGATGCAAAAAAGAAACTGGGTTTATAATTTTTTTAAAAGTAAGTTCTTATTTATATACTTCATTCAATTGAAACAGGGATCCGGATTTAACACTTGCGGGATTCCTGATTTCATGGATGATGCGAATTAAAACATCACCTGTTATTTAACAAACGCCTCCGACAAATTCTTTTCAAAATTATCATCCCAGTATTTTATAACTTTTCCATTTTTCAACCAGTAAATTCTGGGCGGTTGAGTTCCAATAAGATCAAAAAAATCGTTCACCTCAATCATATAATAAGGAAAATTAGAATGAGTAATCGAATTGAATATATCAACAGTAACATTCCCTTCGGAGAAGAAAAGAACAAACACACCGGGAAGATTATTTTCGTTTCGTTTTAGATCAGCAATTTCTGATGCTGTCTGCTGGCAATGATCGCAATCCAGACTGAATACCGCAACAAGTTTATCCCCGCTTGTCAAATCAATTCTACCGGCTCCTTCAAAATAAATATACTTGCTGAATTTAAACTCGCTAATATCCCTTACCGGAGAAATAAAGAAAACGACCGGCAAGGAAATAAGTATAATTATTAATGGAAGAAAAAATTTTCTTTTGTCATCACTTGTTTTAAAGAAGAGTAGAAATGATAAAATAAGCAGAAAGATGTTTTTTAGAATTGATTCAACCGGCGTCATCTTTATTAACTCGCCGAAACAACCGCAGTTATTTTTATCCCCTATAATAAAACCGGTATAAGCGAGGTAACCTGTAAAGAAAAATAATAATCCCCATGTTAACGGTATTGTTATACTTTTAAGATAATACGGAAACATAAACAGTATTCCGACCGCTAATTCAATGCCTATAAAAATTCTTACAATATATGCAGCAACATTTCGGTTAGATGTAATTCCCTGATCAATCAAAATTACTTCTATACTACCCGGCAAGATAATTTTTGAGTAGGCTGATAGAATAAAAGTTGCGACGAGTAATAGTCTTAACAAGGTTTTGAAGTCGAATGCGATTTTGGAATTCATGTTATTCATTATTTTGTGAATCGATTCTACATAAATACAGTTTCGATTGCAGACTTAATATCATCCGCACTTATAATTTCGATCGAA
>JAGVBL010000418.1 GCA_020059785.1 Ignavibacteriales bacterium
TTGCAATGCGCGAGATTTTAAGAGGATACTCTTTTAGTATTTTTGAAAGGTAGAGCGAAGTAGCATCACCTTCAGCATCGGGATTAAGTGCCAGGATTACTTCTTTAATTTCTTTTTGTTCAATTCGATCAATCAATTCCTTAAAATGAAGCGAATCAACATTAACATTTGCAAGAGGATTTAATACACCACCCAATACGTGATAGAGTCCGTTAAACTCATTGGTTTTTTCAATAGCAATAACATCACTAACTTCTTCAACAATGCAAAGAATGGAGCGGTCTCTTTTGGGACTTGAGCAGACATCGCAAATATCCCCGACCGAAATATTGAAGCATTCTCTGCAGAATTTAATTTTGCTTTTAAGATCAGAAATAGCACCGACCAAAGAGTCAACATTTGGCTGGCTTGTTTTAAGAAGGTGAAGAGCAAGTCTTTGTGCTGTTTTTTTCCCGATCGAAGGGAGTTTGCTCAACTCATCAATTGCTTTTTGAAGCGGTTCGGCAATTAACAATTTTATAATCCCGGGATATTAAAACCAGGAGGAATCATTCCTTTGGTAATAGAAGCCATTTCTTCTTCAGCCATTTTACCGGCAGACGAAAGAGCTTTATTAACGGCAGCAACAATTAAATCCTCCATCATTTCTTTATCGCCGCTTTTTGCAATTTCATCATCTATATTAATTGATACGATTTCTTTTTTACCATTGGCAACAACTTTAACCATACCGCCGCCGCTTTCTTCGGCAACTGTTTTATTTTCGAGTTCTGCTTGAACCTTTGCCATATCAGCTTGCATCTTCTGAATCTGCTTTAACATACCCTGCATATTTAAATTCATTCTTCCTCCTTAATTATAAAGTCCGTTTTCTATAGTGATACTTAATTCGGTTAGAAAAATTAGCAAAAAAATTATTCACAAGAAATTAAGGTCAAAAAATATTACATTTGTGCCCGTATTCCAACAAAAGTTAGAACCATAATAATGATTACAAAGTATGGTTTAAATACATTTATAATTTCGGCTCTTTTCTCAATAGGGCTTGTGGTAATTGCATTTTTCATTGAGTCCGGGTGGATCAAATACCCTTTAATTCTGATTGGAATCGGATTTTTGATATTCAGTATGAACTTTTTCCGGGATCCTGAAAGAACGCTACCAAAAGAAAAAAATGTGATTGTTTCTCCTGCTGATGGAAAAGTGGTAATAATTAAAGATGTATTCGAAAAAAGATTTTTAGACTGCGAAGCTACCCAGGTTTCAATTTTTATGTCTCCTCTTAATGTTCATGTTAATCGTATACCGATTGATGGAACAGTTGATTTCCTAAATTATATAAAGGGAGATTATTTAGTAGCATTTCATGAAAAGGCGGATTTACGAAACGAAAGATCCGAAATCGGTATTACCAGCAAATTCGGTAGGATGTTATTTACACAAGTAGCCGGTTTTATTGCCCGTAGAATAGTTTTCGATCTCAAATTAGGAGATTCAGTTTCAATCGGGGATCGTTTCGGAATGATAAAATTCGGAAGTCGATCCGATGTTATTGTCCCTAAAGATTGGAAATTAAAAGTGAAATTAGGTGATGTTGTAACTGCAGGTCAAACAGTATTATTCGAGTATATAGATGAATAAACCCTTAATCTCTAAATCTTTTGTTGCCAACACAGTTACATCGATGAATATATTCTGCGGATTTATGTCGATAGTATACGCATCGCAGAATAATTTCCGGTATGCTGCAATATTTATAATAACTGCAGCGATTTTCGATACATTGGACGGGATAGTAGCACGATTGCTTGACACAACAAGCCGGTTCGGTGTTGAGCTGGATTCTTTATCCGATGTAGTAAGTTTTGGTGCAGCTCCTTCGTTTCTTATCTTCAAAGCATACGCTTTTCAGTTCGGACCATGGGGAATTTTACTAAGTTCAGCGTTACTTATTTTCGGTGCATTACGTCTTGCAAGATTTAATGTTATGACTGAAGAGATAAAGATTAAGGGAGATTTTACCGGACTACCAATCCCTCTTGCCGCAATTACAATTGCACTACTGATTTTCTCTTATTATCAAGACGGAAAGATAATCGAACCCTTTTCTTCACTTGTAATTCCGCTGATAATTATACTGTCCTTACTTATGGTAAGCCATATAAGATACAGTGCACTTCCAAAACTAAAAGATAGAAAGATAAAGGAAAAAGTTTTTCTTTTCGGATTGTTACTTATAGCATTAGTATTAACCATAATTACAAACGGACAGATATTATTTTTTATTTTTGTTGCAATAATTCTCTTTGGAATTTTACGCCACTTATTTTATATAGTAACCAGTAAAACAAACAGCAATTAGAGGAGAAGAAAAAAATTGTTCAAGGCAACAGTAATAGTTAAGAGAAGACCAAAGATTTTAGATCCTCAGGGTAAAGCAGTTGAACAAGGAGCAAAACTTCTGGGCTTTAATAATGTTAAACAAACAAGGATTGGAAAGTATATAGAATTTTTTGTGGAGACTAATGACCTTAAGTCAGCAGAAAAGGAAGTGAAGGAATATTCTGAAAAATTATTATCCAATCCGATAATGGAAGATTTCGAATTTACTTTAATGGAAGTTAAATCCCCAATTGAAGAAGTTAGTCATTCGAAGGATGAAGTAAAATGAAGCCGAAGTTTGGAATAGTTGTTTTTCCAGGTTCAAATTGCGATTATGATGCATATTATTCGGTAAAGAAGGTATTAGGATTTGATGCCGAATTCCTCTGGCACAAAGAGAAGGATCTGAAAAGCTGCGATGTAATAATTCTGCCGGGAGGATTCTCATACGGCGATTACTTAAGAACAGGAGCTATTGCAAAATTCTCTCCGATCCTTGAAAAAATTGTAACATTTGCTGAAAACGGCGGGGTTGTATTCGGTATCTGCAATGGATTTCAGATATTGCTTGAGACAGGACTTTTACCTGGAGTAATGATTCAGAACGAGTCTCTTAAATTTGTCTGCAAGGATATTTATCTTAAGATTGAAAATAAAGAGACTGTTTTTACAAAGGGCATTAAAAAAGAAACAATTAAAATTCCTATAAAGCACGGCGAAGGTAATTATTACACAGACGAGATTACATTAAAGGAGATGTTAACCAATCATCAAATTATTTTTACTTATTCATCATCAGATGGAACAGTAAGCAAAAAATATAATCCCAACGGTTCGCTAAAAAATATTGCTGGTATTTCGAACAAGAGAAAGAATGTAATGGGAATGATGCCCCACCCCGAGAATGCATGCGATCCAATCTTAAGAAAAACAGACGGGGCTTTGATATTCAGGTCAATTGCAAAACATTTTAATTAAAGAAGAAAAAAGCAAGAGGTATATATGTTTGGTAATTTAGGTGCTACTGAGATAATTTTAATTGTCCTGGCAATTTTGATTTTATTCGGCTCAAAGAAAATTCCTGAACTTGCACAGGGAATTGGTAAAGGGATGAGAGAATTTAAGAAAGCAATGAAAGAAGTTGAAGATGATATTAAAATAACAGATGTTGATGAGCCGAAGAAGAATAAAAAAATAGAGAATTAATCTAATCCGGACATTCATTGTTACCAGGTTATAAAAATCACTCCGAAAAAATTGAGTTAATCCGGTCGGGTAAATTATCCCTAAAAGAGAACATAAGTTTTTTTCTTTCACGAATAGAAACAGAAAAAAAACTTAACGCATTTAATTTTGTTTTTAGGGATGCAGTTAATGCCGCAGAGTTGATTGAACAAAAAATTAAAGAAAGCAGAGCCGGTAAACTTGCCGGTATGGTAATTGCCATTAAAGATGTTCTTGCAATTAAAGACAGACCTTTAACCTGCTCATCAAATATCTTAAAAAATTTTGAATCAGTTTACACAGCCACATCAGTTCAGAAATTAATCGATGAAGATGCAATAATAATCGGCAAAACCAATTGCGATGAATTTGCAATGGGTTCATCAAATGAGAACTCTGCATTCGGTGCTGTATTAAATCCCATTGATAATTCACGCGTACCGGGCGGTTCAAGCGGCGGATCGGCTACGGCAGTAGCAGCAAATTTATGCGATGCTTCTTTAGGAACCGATACCGGTGGATCGATAAGACAGCCGGCGGCTTTCTGCGGTGTTTACGGGCTTAAACCTACTTACGGACGGGTCTCACGTTACGGACTTACAGCTTACGGGTCTTCATTCGATACAATCGGACCAATTGCAAAAAATATTTACGACCTTGCATTAATACTTCAGGTAATTTCCGGCAATGACCTCAATGATTCAACTTCATCATCCCAAATTGTACCAGATTTTATAAATGAAATTAATGCCGACAGAAAATTTAAGATAGGACTTCCAAAGGAATATTTTTCAGAAGGTCTGGACTCTGAAATTAGAAAGAAAATAACAGACACATGCGATAGCATTAAGAAATCCGGTCACATGGTAACGGAAATTTCACTTCCCCATACTGAGTATTCAATTCCAACTTATTACATACTAACAACAGCCGAAGCATCTTCAAACCTTGCACGTTACGATGGAGCTCATTTTGGGCACCGTTCTAAGAATGTTGCCAATCTTGATCAGATGTATGTAAAATCGAGGTCGGAAGGTTTCGGAAGTGAAGTTAAGAGGAGAATAATGCTTGGGACTTATGTTCTCTCTTCCGGATACTATGATGCATATTATCGAAAAGCTCAGAAGGTTAGACGGCTGTTAAAACAGGATTTCGATAATGCATTTAAGGAAGTTGACCTGATTATAACACCAACTACTCCAACAGTTGCATTTAAGATAGGTGAAAAATCGACCGATCCACTTGAGATGTATTT
Organism: Ignavibacteriales bacterium; assembly: GCA_020059785.1. Taxonomy (GTDB): domain Bacteria; phylum Bacteroidota; class Ignavibacteria; order Ignavibacteriales; family Melioribacteraceae; genus DSXH01. The sequence goes on from JAGVBL010000418.1 coordinate 4,862, forward strand.
GATGGATATTTACACAACTTCGGCAAACTTAGCAGGTATTCCGGGCATTAATATCCCTGTTGGATATAACTCCGAAGAATTACCAATCGGTATGCAGATAATGGCAAAAGAATTTGATGAATTAAGTCTTCTTCAATTAGCATTCAGCAATTTTTAACAGGTATATTTCCCTATCCTTTCTTAATTTTGCCTAAACAATTTTAGAACATATACTAAAGGAAAAAATATGAGTATTCTTCTCGAGAAAAAAACGCGCGTTATTGTGCAAGGAATTACAGGCGGAGAAGGTTCTTTCCATACACGTCAAATGGTTGAATACGGAACCAATGTAGTTGGCGGGGTTACACCGGGTAAAGGCGGTCAGAAATTTGAAGAAACAAACATACCAATCTTTAATACCGTTAGTGATGCAGTTAGAGAAGTTAAAGCAGAAGCTTCGGCAATATTCGTTCCTCCGGCTTTTGCAGCAGATGCCATTTTAGAATCCGCTAACGCCGGAATTAAATTGATTGTATGTATAACAGAAGGAATTCCTGCACGCGATATGATTTCGGTTTACAATTCAATTAAAGGAAAAGGTGTAACTCTTATTGGACCGAACTGTCCGGGCGTTATTTCTCCGGGTAAAGCTAAGATCGGAATTATGCCGGGATTTATTCATAAGAAAGGTAAGATAGGCATTGTAAGCCGCAGTGGAACTCTAACTTACGAAGCTGTAAAGCAATTAACAGATTTAGGAATCGGGCAATCTACTTGTGTTGGAATTGGTGGAGACCCTGTAATCGGTTCAAGATTTATTGATATTATTAAGCTGTTTAATGAAGATTCCGGAACCGAAGGAATTATAATGATTGGAGAAATTGGCGGAAGTGCTGAAGAAGAAGCTGCAGAGTTTATTAAGAAGTATGTAAAAAAACCGGTAGTTGGATTTATAGCCGGAAGAACCGCACCTCCTGGTAGACGTATGGGGCATGCCGGTGCTATTATTTCCGGCGGTAAAGGAACTGCATCAGAAAAAATGGCTGCAATGAAGAAAGCCGGAATTCATGTTGTTGAAAGTCCCGCTGAAATCGGCTTTACCATGAAAAAAGCCCTTGAAAAGAAGAAAAGTAAAAAGGCAAAAGGAAAAAGTATTAAAAAGAAAGTTACAGGTGCTAAGGTTAAAGGGAAAAGTCTACCAGCAAAAAGAAAAAGTGTAAAGAAAGTTGTAAAAAAATCCAGGCCGGTTAAGAAAAGAAAGTAATAATTGTAACATCTATTTAATTTGAGAGGTAATAGCATGACTTTAAAAGTGGTTCTAGAAAAAAGTGATGATGGTGGATATACCGTATATGTCCCTTCTTTACCTGGTTGTATAAGTGAAGGTGATAATGAAACCGAAGCATTAAAAAATATAAAAGAGGCAATTGAATTATACTTAGAACCTGTTGAAGACGATTTCTTAATTCAAAAAGATCATGTTGTAAAGGAATTATCTATGTGAATAAGGTCCCTCTTCTAAACTACTACCAGATCGTCAATGCACTTCAAAAAGAGACGGCTGGATTGTAGTTAGACAAAGAGGAAGTCATATTCGTATATAAAAGCGAAGCGATGATAAATTATTAAAAGTAACTATACCTGCTCATAAACCGGTAAAGAGATCAACGCTATCACATATTAAAGCAAACAAGAATTAGTATAGAAGATTTTTAAAAACAGTTATAAAGGAGAAAATTTGACAAACAGATCACTAGCCATACTTAAACCCGATTGTATAAGAAAGCAATTAATCGGAAATGTTATTTCACACATACAGAAAGCAGGATTCAAAATCTTAGGACTTAAGATGGTAAGGTTAACTGAAGATTCCGCAAAAGGATTTTATGAAATACATAAAGAAAGACCATTTTTTAACGACCTGATTAAGTATATGACCTCGGGACCATGTGTACCGATAGTATTAGAAAAAGAAAATGCAGTAGAAGAATTCCGCAGCTTAATCGGTGCAACAGACCCGGCTAAAGCTGATGAAGGAACCATCAGAAAGCTCTATGCTGATAATATTCAGGAGAATATTGTTCACGGTTCGGATTCGAATGAAAATGCTCTGAAAGAAATTTCTCACTTCTTTTCTAGAAAAGAGCTGCTCGAAATCAACGGATGGAATTAAAACCACTACTCCCCTTTTTAACAAGGGGAGTTTCATTTAACTAAACCGGAAATAAAATGACAAGAAAAATTTTTAATTCAATAATCGGCTTATTATTTATATCGATGATAATAGGATGCGGTAAATCAGAAGAGAAAAAAGAAACACAAGCTGGTCAGGATAATTATCAATCAATCCCAATAAAAGAAGGAAGTCTATCCCTAAGGTATAAGTTTACCAAAGGAGATAAATTCAATTATAAACTGACTACTATTTCCACTTCTGATGAGACAATAAAAACCGATTCAACAATCAACTCTAAGCTAATTCAGACTCTTACTTATTTTGTAGACATTGAAGTGCTTGAAATTGATGAAGATAAGATTGCAGAGCTGAGTGTAAATATTGCATCAGTTAACCTGGATGCAAATATCAACGGGCAGAAGATAACTTTCGATTCAAAGGCTGAATTACCTCAAGAAGAAAAATTACGTTTTATTGAATATGCGAGTATAGCAAATTCTCCATACCGTGCAAGAGTAAGTTCACGTGGCGAGGTAATAGAAGTAACACGTCTCGATAAGATGATTGATAAAATGAATTCGATGCAGCCGCAGCCGCAAAAATTAACTGCCGAGCAGAAATCCCAGCTTTCGAAAAACTTAAGTGAATCTGCATTACGACCATTAACACAGTTATTGTTCAGGGAACTCCCCGAAAAATCTGTCGGAAAGGATTCTACATGGGAAAGAAAATATCCGGCTCAGGTAAGCGTATTTAATATAGAAAACACTGCTGTATTCAAGATTAACGATTTCGTAAATCTAAGCGGTGACAAGGGAGCCTTAATTACAGCAGAATTAACTGCTAAATGGAGCGGCAACAAAACCGGTGAAGAAGAAGGTGTTAAATATGCATTCGAAGATCCTGTAATCTCCGGGAACGGTAAAATTATATTCAATATTGATAAAGGCTTACTTATAAAAGCGGAGACTCTTACAAATATCGATTTAACTGTTGATGTAAAAGCAAAGGATTCGATGCAGAAAATTAAATCGACAAAACGAAGTGAGAAATCATCAAATAAGAATATTGTTGAGCTTCTTTAGATTATAAATAAGAGGCTGTCTTAAAAGAAATAGTTGCGGCACACTTAAGTTGAAGTTTAGTTCTAATCGAGAATGTCAGTCTTCGACAAGCTCAGACTGACATTGATAAACTTTTTAAGCAGCCTCTTTAAAAGCTCAGACTGACATTGATAAACTTTTTAAGCAGCCTCTTTAAAA
>JAGVBL010000005.1 GCA_020059785.1 Ignavibacteriales bacterium
ACCAAGTCGTAAAACACGTAGAATTTTTCCAGTGTTATGTTCTGAGATTCCCTCTGAGCGGCTTATTTCCGGAATAGTTAAAGACTTACCGACATGGTAAAACTTTGCTGTCCGTAATAAGCATCTTAAACCGTATTCTTCCTGTGAACTGAATTTCATTTAAAGCAATTGATAATTGAGAATTTATAATTAAGAATTATTTAAAGGAATTTTCGAGCCGCACATTTTTGCATGAACCAGAGCATCATATTTTTCTTTAGTAATTGATGGTCCCTGTTTTGAACAGAATTTTTCAAAAACGATTTTCAGATCTTCGGATATTTCTTCAGGTCCGCGACCTTCAATATGATGACGCGGCATCATAAAAAGAACTTCTCCATTTTTTAATAATGCTAATGATGGAGATGAAGGTGGAAAATTCGCAAGGAAATTCTGGCGTAAATGATCAACAGCATCACGGTCCTGTCCGGCAAACACAGTTACAAGTTTATCAGGAATAACATTATGCTGAAGTGCTAATGTAACACCCGGGCGGGCACTTCCGGCAGCACATCCGCAGACAGAATTGATCATTACAAAAACTGTCTGATCATTTTTTTGTGATAGAATATCTTCAACTAATTGAGGAGTTAACATTTCATCAAAACCGACATAAATTAATTCGTCCCTCATCGGTTGAACTGATTCGGGGTCATATATCGGTGCTTTTTGATTTATAGTAAACATATTTTATTTCCTTTCCTGTCATTCTGAGTACTGTTCTACGCGACGAAGAATCTCAAAATATTTTTTCATTGAGATATTTCGTCCCGATAAATCGGGACTCAATATGACTAACATAGTTTATACTAATTTGTATTTTATAAAAAACCTAATTCTAACTTTGCTTCTTCGCTCATCCTGTCCATACTCCAGGCCGGTTCCCATACAAGATCAACATATACATCGTTAACACCTTTAACCTTTTTTACCTTTTCTTTTACTTCTGGAGGTAATGAACCTGCTACCGGACAAGCTGGGGAAGTTAATGTCATTTTAACGTAAGTATTTGCTTCATCATCAATACGGATTTCATAAATTAATCCAAGCTCCCAGATATCCACGGGTATTTCGGGATCGAAACAAGTTTTAAGCTGAGCGATTATATCCTGTTCTAACTTTCCTTTGTCTATCATTTTTTATTATCTGGTAGTAATGTTATTCTGTTTGTTCTTTAAAATTTATGGATAAACTTGTTTTGTCTGTTAGTTATGCCACAAAAACACTAAAGCACAAAAATTTCACTAAAGGATTTTGTGAGACATAGTGTTTTTTATGATTTTTTTTCAAATAATATATCAGTTTATTATTCTGTCAAAAAAAGTAATACAACCAGCAACGGTTTCGGGCTTTGCGTTGGTGTGCTTTTGAAACTGAAAACCGTCTGTCAGCACCAACGTTTATTAGTTGCTCTAAAGTTTCTATTTACACTGTCCGCCCACTAACGCAAAACCTGTGTTAGTGGCAAGTGGCTTTTCGTTATTCATTTTGTTCGCTTTATTATGAATCCATTATCAATTTTTTTCATTCCAACTTTCGAATAATAGTCCATTGCTGTCGGTGCAGAAAGTAATATAAGTGATGTCTGTTCACCAATTTTATCTTTTGTCAGTTGAATAAGTTTCTTTCCGACACCGTTTTTTTGATATTCCTTTCTAATAGCAAGGTCAGATAAGTAACAACAATAGCAAAAGTCTGTCAGCGAACGAGAAATTCCAACAAGTTTGTCGTTATCCCAAGCTGTCAAAATAAGGTTTGAGTTGGAATACATTTTTTCGATTCGTTCTTTGTCAGTTGTCGGTCGATTAATTCCTGAGCTATTGTAAACTTCAATAATTTGGTCGGTGTCTGGTCTTATGTCGTCTTTGTAAATTATTTCCATTTTCTGTTAAGTTTTGTCTGTCGTCAAGTCGTTAAGTTTCCTGTCTGTTACGGTCGTACTGCCATTGCCACTAACTTACAGTTTTACGCAAACATTTTTTTTACTTTTATTAATCCTTTAACAAGTTTATCAATCTCTTCTTTGGTATTGTAAATACTAAATGAAGCACGGGAAGTTGCCGGTATTTTGAAACGATCCATTATCGGTTGTGTGCAGTGATGTCCCGTTCTAATTGCAATTCCATCAGTATCAATTATAGTTCCTATATCGTAAGGGTGAATACCCTCAATAACAAAGGAAATAACTGAAGCTTTGTCTTTCGCATTGCCAATAATTCTTAACCCATCAACTTCGGATAATTTTTCTGTTGCATACGTAAGCAAAGAATTTTCATAATTTGTTAATTCATTACGGTCAAATTGGTTGAGATAATCAATTGCAGCACCAAGTCCAATTGCACCGGCAATATTGGGTGTTCCTGCTTCAAATTTGCCGGGCAGATCATCAAATGTTGTCTTTTCAAATGTTACAGTCCGTATCATACTTCCGCCTCCCTGATATGGAGGCATCATTTCCAGGTATTCAGTTTTACCGTATAGTACACCTACACCTGTGGGACCAAAAACTTTATGACCGGAAAAAACATAGAAATCGGCATCAAGTTCCTGGACATCTACTTTAAGGTGAGGTACAGCCTGTGCACCATCCACTAAAACTGGTATTCCCTTAGAATGAGCAATCTCAATTATTTTTTTTACAGGATTAATTGTACCGAGTGTATTCGAAATATGAACAACCGAAACAAGTTTAGTTTTTTCGGAAATCAATGATTGATAAGCATCAAGGTCAACCTCACCGGCATCATTTATGGGAATTACCTTTAGCTTTATTTGCTTTCTATCTGTGATTAACTGCCAGGGAACAATATTGGCGTGATGTTCCATGTGGGTTATTATAACTTCATCACCGTTATTAAAAATTTTTGAACGGCATAATGTTGATGCAACCAAATTAATTGCTTCGGTTGTACCTCTTACAAAAATAATTTCGGAAGCACTTATTGCGTTTATAAACTCTTTTACTTTTAGCCGTGCAGTTTCATACTGGTCGGTTGCTAATTCACTTAAGAAATATAATCCGCGGTGAATATTTGCATTATCAAATGTGTAATACTGATTGAGCGCATCAATTACTGCTTGCGGTTTCTGTGATGTTGCT
>JAGVBL010000383.1 GCA_020059785.1 Ignavibacteriales bacterium
AGGAACCCCCATAATCAACCCCAAAATTACTTTATTAAAATTAAACCTAATTCAAAACTATTATAAATTTTACTAAAGTCAACTGATATTTTTGGAAATCACTTAATTACAATTATCGTCCAATTGTGTGCCAGAGTTAGTCCTAATTAATTAGGTCTATTGCAACTCTTTATTTGATAAGCGGAATTCTTAGAACAAAAAGAGGAAATAATTACAGGTAATTATTAAAATCAAACTATGGAAGTAAAATAATTCTCCCCGTTATCTTTAACATGAATAAGTAGTAAATTGGCTCTCACAAGTTTAACTAACGTCCTGGATGCTCGACGGTCTGAGATATTAGCTATCTTACTAAGTTCTTTAACGGAAATCTTTTCATTTTTTTCGAGATACTCAAAAACAATTTTCTCATTATTGCCAACAGAATAATTTACAAGAGATTTATTTGATTGCCGTGTCTGGAGCAGTTTAATCATTTCCTTGCTGGCAAGTACACTCTTATCATTAACCCTTACATAAACCTGAGCAGAATTTAAATCGAGATAGGATTTATAATCCTGAATTCTATGCGGTTTAATATCCGATTCAGGAATATCAACAGCCATCACTTCTTTATTTTCTATTTCGTAAGAATTGATATTGCAAATAACAGGTGGAACGCAAAATTTTTCTGCTGTTTCTTTAACCAGTTCGGTATCACTCTTTTCGCTCTCAATTCCGTAAATAGACTTATCGTCATCAACACCAATAAGTATTACACCCCCGCTTGTATTTGCAAATGCAATTATACTTTTAGCAATTTTTTCGTGGGTAGAGAATCTCTGTTTGTATTCAACATGCAATCCCTCCCCCATCTCAATTAATTCAAGGATTTTTTTGCGGTTCATCGGGTAAAGAAATTATTAAGGAATAATTAAAAGATCTTTTTCTTAAGCGAATCAGTTCTTTGCTTCAATGAATCAGTTTCGAATTTCTGCTCGGTTCGTTTCAGTAAAGTATCCGGTTTCGGTTTTAGTGAATCGCTTTCCGGTTTTAAGTCCGATTTACTTTTAAGTGAATCGGCTCTCAATTTTCTAATTGGAATGTCGTCTTTTTCAACCGGGGAAATGACTTCCTTCTGTTTAATTTTTGTCGAATCGTGCTCAAGGGGTTTTTGCTCCTCCAATTTCTTTTGATTTTCAGAATCCCGTTTCAATTGTTCTTCTCTTTCAATCCTGTCCTTCTCATTTTTATATTCGTTATACTTAGCAAAAACAGCTTTGCCTAATGGTGTAGCGGCATATTCTTTTGTAGATAGAATTCCATAATAAAATGCGGAAGAATCATATTCTTTAAGCTCTTCATGAATCAATCCGATATAGTATATTGACTTAGGTGCATAAGAGGATTCAGGGTGATTCAAGTAAATTTCTCTGAATGCTTTAATAGCATCACGGAATTCTTTACTATAATATCTTTCTTCTGCGGCAATATACAGAGGTTCTGCCGGATCAGCCGTAGCTACAACTGTTTTTTTGACTTCCTCTTTAATAAGTCCGAGTTTCTTACCGGCTTCAGTATAAAGCCCTGACTTTGAATAATCCTCATAAATAATTTTGTAAAGACTATCCGCCTTCTGTTTTTCGTTAATAGTTTCGTAATAAGTACCAAGTGCAAACAGCGTCTGAGGTGTATTCGGTTTTTGGGGATATTCTTCCAGGATAAGTTTGAAATAGTAATAAGCTGAATCCGGAACATCCATTTCGGAGAAAAAGTGGCTTCCAAGGTTATAATAATTTTGCGAGAGCAGAGTACCAAGTGAATCGATTGAGATTTGAGGGCGTGATGGTTTCTGTACCTTTCCAAGTGATATCAACATTGCAAGAGTAACTTCTTCTTTTCGTTTAGTTTGATTTTGTAAATCCAGTTGCGGATTTTGCTGGGGTATCTGTCTCTGTTCAATATTTACTTGCTGTGTCTGCAAATTTGCCTGAAGCATTTCGGACTTTCTTCTGTTTTCTTCTGTAAACTCTTTAAATGCTATATCGTAATCGATGGAATCCCGTAAAAATTTCTCAGGTTGTTTTATATAAATAACCTGTGTATTAAGATCTGCAATAGTTTTCTTAAGACTGAAATACCGGTCAAAATTCCGGGCGCGATCATTCGCTTTTGTTTTAATATCACGCTCAACAAATGATGATGTAGCTTTACTATAATATTTTAATGAGCTGTCGTAATCTCTGTAATGACGTTCATAAATTTCACCCAGTTTAAAACTTGCCATTCCAGAAGTAGGATTAAATTTATAAGTTGAATCGACTTCTTTAAAAAGTTTAACAGCTTTTTCATACTGATTTTTATCGTAATAAACCTGTCCAAGTTCTACAAGTATACGATCCATTTGAGTATTAAACTTTCCTCTATCTCTCAAATCAACTAATTTTTCTTCGCTTTCATCTATTCTTCCCAATTGTTTAAGAAGCCGTGCATGTTCAATTCTGCTTTCAAATTCAATTTCGAAGGTTGGTGAGTATTTCAATACGGAAGCAAACGCATTTAATGCTTCTTCCTCATTTCCAATCTTAAGATTAATTTTACCAAGCTGAAAAGATAACAGTGCACTAATTTCATCGTCATCAATTTTACCAAGGAGCCAGTTGCATTCATCAATAGCTTTGCGGTTTTCTTCTCTGTAAAGATAAAATCCGATTAATGTAATAGAAGCATCTATCAATAATTTTTCTTTTTTGGCTGCAATTGCATCATTCTTCACTTCATCAATTAAAGCAAGTCCTTCATCGAAACTCCTGAGCTGTAAATATGTTTTTGCCAGCCATAGTTTATTTTCCAAATGATAAGAAGATTCCTGAATTGAGGCTAACTCTAAGAATTTTCTCTGTGCGCTTGCATATTCCTGTTGATAATAAAAAGATTTGCCGGTTATAAAAAGTGCATCATCAACATAAGAAGATTCTTTGTGGAACTGAAGAATTCTCGAACATTTCTCTATAACTCTTGTGAGTTCCTGTTTTATTTGAACCATTGACATAGCCGGAACAGAGCTTCGCTGTGATGGAAATTGCTGAGTGGTTTGCGTCTGCTGTACATTCTGGAACTGCTGCTGTTGCTGGAATTGTGGCTGCTGAAATTGTTGCTGCTGCTGCTGATATTGCTGTTGTTGATAAGGTTGTGATTGGGTTTGTCCTGTTTGTGTAGAACTTTCTCTAAACTCAAACGGATCTTTTTTCTGACTTAGAATTTCTTCTTCAAGCCGGTCAAATAATGTTTTAGCATTATAATAAGTATTGAAATAGGTTGTGAAATCCCGCCATAGACCGCAGCTGTTAAAAAGGAATAAAAAAGCCAGGGCAACCGGGACAAAAAATTTTTTTGTGGAAGGCATGTTATTCTTATTATTTGTTAGTAATGATCGTAAAAAAGAACTATACGCTCACCTATTATTATGATTATAATGCTTCGGGACCGGATTCATCGGTTCTTATTCTGATAACATCAGAAACATCCGAGATAAAAATTTTTCCATCTCCAACCTGTCCGGTTTTAGCTGTTAAAAGAATTGCGTCAATAACCTTTTCCGAAATGGAGTCATCAACTACAACTTCTATTTTAATTTTAGGAACAAATTCTATCTGATATTCACTACCGCGATAAGTTTCCTTATGACCTTTTTGTCTACCATATCCACGAACTTCGGTTATTGTCATACCCCTTATACCGGCTTCGAGAAGAGCTTCTTTAACTTCGTCCAATTTGAACGGTCGTATAATAGCTTCAATCTTTTTCATTCAATCCTCGGTGTTAAGAAATATTACCGTGGCAATTTTTGTATTTTTTTCCACTACCGCAAGGGCAGGGATCATTTCTACCAACTTTTTGTTCTACTTTAATTGGTTGTTGTTTACCGCGATGCGCACCTTCTCCTTCAAGAGATTGAGGTTTAAGACCAAGATTATCGGTTGTGTCTTTAATAGTTCTCAATCTTTGAGCCGGTGCAGGTTTTCTTCCCTGAATTTCTGCGGGTGCTTGCGGCCAGAATTTAAAGCAGAACGATACTACTTCATTACGGATATGTTCAAGTAATTGTAAGAAAAGATTATAAGCTTCACCTTTATATTCCAAAAGAGGATCTTTCTGACCATAAGCTCTCAATCCTATACCTTCCTTCAGATCATCCATTTCTCTTAAATGTTCTTTCCATTTCTCATCAATAACAGATAGAACTGCAAATCTTTCTAAACGCGACATCAATTCATTACCAATCATCTCTTCTTTTTTATTATAGAAATCTCTCGATGCTTCGAGTAATTTTTCTTTTATACCATCTTTACCTAATTTTTCGAATGCTTCCGGTTCAACTCTAAAATCAACAAGCAAGTATTGAAGAATTTCATCATGTATCTTTTCAATATTAGCATCATCATAATATTTATCTAGAACACTATCTATAAACTCTTCCAGGTATTCGAATATTTCACCTTTTAATCGTTCGCCTTCAAGTGCTTGCCTTCTTCTTGAATAAATAACCTCGCGTTGCTGATTCATAACATTATCAAATTCAAGAAGTCTTTTACGGATAGCGAAGTTATTCTCTTCAACTTTCTTTTGAGCACGTTCAACCGATTTACTAATGAGCGGATGCTGGATTGCTTCGCCTTCTTCCATACCGAGCCGGCCCATAACATTTGTAATTCTATCTCCGCTGAAAAGTCTCATTAAATCATCTTCAAGCGAAATAAAAAATTTAGATGAACCCGGATCGCCCTGTCTTCCGGCTCTACCTCTTAACTGCCGATCGATTCTTCTGGCTTCATGACGTTCGGTACCCAGTATGTAAAGTCCGCCAACTTCCCTTACGCCAGCACCTAATTTAATATCTGTACCACGACCGGCCATATTTGTAGCAATTGTAACCGCTCCGGGTTGACCTGCAAACGCAACAATCTCTGCTTCCCTTTGATGTTGTTTTGCATTTAACACATTATGGGTAACACCTTGCCGTTTCAACATTCTGCTTATAGTTTCCGAAACTTCGACGCTTGTAGTTCCAACAAGAACCGGGCGTCTTTCCTCTTTCAAGCTTTTTATCTTTTCGATAATTGCGTTATACTTTTCTCTCTTTGTTCTGTAAATAGCATCATCTTCATCCAGACGAACTATCGGTTTATTTGTAGGTATAACTGCTACTTCTAATTTGTAGATCTCGAAAAATTCGGATTCTTCTGTTTCTGCAGTACCCGTCATACCGGCAAGTTTCTTATACATACGGAAATAATTTTGAAGTGTAATAGTAGCGAGGGTTTGAGTATCACGTTCAACTTTAACATTTTCTTTAGCTTCAATTGCCTGATGCAGACCATCCGAATATCTTCTGCCCGGTAATATTCTACCTGTAAATTCATCAACAATTGCAATCTTACCGTCTTCAGTTATAACATATTCAACATCTTTTTCAAACAAGCTGTAAGCTTTTAAAAGTTGATTGAGAGTATGAATTACATCGGATCTTTCTGTATAAATATGATAAAGCTCGTCTTTCTTTCTAAGTTTTTCTTCTACGGCTAATGTGGAATCGTTTTCTATCTTGCTTATTTCAGTACCAAGATCGGGTAGAACAAAAAATTCCTTTCCTTCACGTGAACCCGATGCTAATTCTTCCCTTCCTTTTTCAGTAAGGTCAATCTGATTATTTCTTTCTTCAATTGCAAAGTAAAGTTCTTCATCAATCTCGGGCATCCGTTTAGCATTTTCTCTTAAGAATTCCAGTTCGGTCTGCTGCATTAATTTTTTGTAATCCGGTTCAGCAAACAATTTAAGTAAAGCTTTATTCTTGGGAAATCCACGATGTGCTCTTAATAAATGTATACCGGCTTTTTCTCTATTCTTGGAATCATTTGTTTTAAGAAGTTCTTCTGCTTCTTTAACAATTGTTGCAACAAGGTTAGCTTGTTTTCTGAAAAGTCTTTCAACACGCGGTTTCATATCGTCAAATTTATGTTCGGTCTTTTCAACAGGTCCCGAAATAATAAGCGGAGTTCTTGCTTCGTCGATTAGCACTGAATCAACTTCATCCACAATTGCAAAATTATGACCACGCTGAACACAATTTTCTTTATCAACAGCCATGTTATCGCGGAGATAATCGAAGCCGAATTCGTTATTAGTTCCGTAAGTAATATCATAACCGTAAATATCTCTTCTCTGCTGGCTGTCCATAGTATTTAATATACAACCGATAGTCAATCCATGGAACTTAAAAACTTCGCCCATCCATTCACTATCTCGTTTTGCAAGGTAATCATTAACTGTAACGATGTGAACGCCTCTTCCGGTTAAAGCATTAAGATAAATTGGTAGTGTAGCAACAAGAGTTTTACCTTCGCCGGTTGCCATTTCGGCTATTTTACCCTGGTGGAGAATCACACCACCAATCAACTGAACATCATACGGAACCATATCCCATGTTATTTTTGTACCGGCAACCTCCCAGGATTTTCCAACAAGACGGCGGCAGGTATCTTTAACTACTGCAAACGCTTCCGGAAGCAATTCATCAAGAATCTGTTCGTATTTTTCGTCTAATTCATTGTTAATCTGTTCTATTTCATCATATAATGTATGTTTTTCTTCCGAGGATTGAACCAGTTGAAGTTTGGTTTTATGTTCATCAAGCTGATTTCTTAAATCTTCCGTTTCGGAGAAAATTTTATTTTTAAATTCAGCGGTTTTTGCCCTTAATTGATCATCGGTAAGGTTTTTAAGCTCTTCAAAATGACCATTTATTTCTTCAACAACAGGCCATAGATCCTTTGTTACACGTGCATTTTTATCGCCAAAGATTTTCTTTAGCAGTGAATCAAACATTAATGACTCCACATTTTCGGGCTACCAAGTTAAATAAAGAGGTTTTGAAATGCAATGAAACTGATAATCCGCTCGAAATCCTATATTTGCCGAATTATAAAACTCCATTTCAGCTTTGTTTCAATTACTTATTCACTTTTTGAATTGTGTAGAATATGTGCGATTTATTTCCGTATCACCTATTTTAGTCTGCAACAGTTTACGATTAATTTGTGAAGAAAAAATTTAATTTTTCAAGCGGATTTATTTCAAAGATAATTGAATTGACGGAGGGGATAATCTCCTCAAGTCAATTTGAATTGTTCATTGAATCTATTGAACGCGAAGCAATTAAATATCATTTCGATAACTCTTCGGAATCGAACCTGTTACGCATAATAAATTCAGTCTATGACAAAAAATCATTAGTAAACGATTTTATAAGATATAAGCACCATCCAGAAATATTAGTTTCCCTTGCCGCAAATAGTAATTATCTTACAGATATAGTTGTAAGAAATCCCGAATACATTTACCAGCTATTCGACCAGGAGTATTTGGTAAAAGAATTCAGCGAGGATTTATTACAAAATGAAATTGAAAACAGTTTGAACCGATACAGGTCTTTTATTGCTAAGTTGAACTATCTTAAGCAAACGAAGAAGAGGTTAATACTAAAGATAGGGATTGCAGATATATTAAAACTGATTGATCTAACTGCTACAACCAACCAACTTTCTATTTTATCCAGAGTAATTACATCTCAACTATTCAGGATTTGCTATGTAGAAATAGAACAAAAATATTCTGTACAATTAGACCAGAATAAGTTTTGTTTGTGTTCGCTTGGTAAGCTTGGCGGAAACGAGCTTAATTACAGTTCCGATATCGATTTGCTCCTTTTCTATGATAAGAATGAATTCTACGAGAATATTAACAAAGAATATCACGAATTACTTTCTGAAGCCGCATTACTCTTCATTAAATCTGCAAGCGAAATTACAGATAACGGTTATATCTATAGAGTAGATTTCCGGCTACGTCCGGATGGTAAATACTCTCCGCTCTGCAAATCAATGGTTGACTACACAAAATATTACGAGACAAGAGGTGAAGACTGGGAACGCCAGATGCTTATTAAGCTGGACTATATCTCCGGCGGAAAATCTTTATATCATAATTTCTATAATTTCCTTCAGCCTTATATTTATCCGCATTCATTTTCGCACTCCTTAAAAGAACAAATTCAGAAAATCAAAAAGAAGATTGAGATTGTAAATCGGGACAAGGATAATGTAAAACTTTTTAAAGGCGGAATTAGAGATATTGAATTTTCCGTTCAGGCACTTCAATTAATAAACGGGGGTAGATTAAAGGAATTAAGAACAGGAAATACAATCGAAGCAATCCGGCTACTTAACGTAAATAAATTACTAAGCAATAAAGAAACAAAGATTTTTACTGATGCATATAATTTTTATAGAAAGATAGAACACTTTCTACAATTGATGAATGATACTCAAACTCATTTGATACCCGAAGAATGTTATTTGCTTAAAAAATTATCTCTTTTTCTTAATTTCAAAACGGTTGCAGATTTTAAAACGAAGTTATCACGCTATAGAAGAGATGTAAGAAAAATCTTCGAAACGATTCTTTCAACAACAGATAAAGATGAATTACCAATAGAAGGAATTAATTTCAGGGAAAGGACACGCGCAGTTAAGAACTGGAATTACCTATCAAACGGAACCGGGGTTTTCGGACAGAAGGAATTTGATCAGAGAACTATCGCGTTATTCGAACAGATAGGTTTTGACCTTGCTGCATATTTAAAAAGATCCTCCTCACCCGATAGAACCCTGGATAACCTTGTAAAAATTGTACGCTCAGTTGCATTAACTTCTATCTGGTACAGTGAACTTTGCGATAGAATATTCTTGAAAAATATTTTGTCATTGTGTGAGTTCTCTGATAAGTCGATTAATCTAATAGTGATGGATAAATCATGTTCTGAAATTTTACTAACACGAAAAATATTTAAGGTTTTTACTTTAGAAGAAATATCCGAATGGACAAATAATCAAGTAATCTTTTATCTATCGGCAAGATTCTCACTCGGACTATGTAAACCTCAAGACGTTTCTGAAATTATTGCCGGTTATATTCTTAAGCGAATTGAGACATTAATAAAAAATTCCGATGTTAAACTGAATTATTTTATTGCCGGACTGGGAAGTCTTTCTACTTCAACATTAAGTTTTGCTTCCGATATCGACCTTGTACTTGTAGCCGGTTCTGAAAAGGAAGTCCTTGAAGAAGAAGAATCCTACATGAGAATTATTAATTTACTTATAGAGAGCTTAAAACCGATTGCAATTGATTTTAGGTTACGTCCGGAGGGTAAAAGCTCACAATTGTTCTGGAGTATAGATAAATTCAATGATTATATAAAAACCAGAGCCCGAGTATGGGAATTAGAAGCATTCTCGAAATTAAAATTCATTTACGGTAATCATAATCTATTTAATTCGCTTAAAGAAACAGTGATTGAGACTGCTGGTAATTTTTCTTCCGAAATGATCAAAAGTGAAATAAAATTGATGGATAAAAAAATAAAAGCCGAATTAATGAGCTTTAGCGACTCATCATTCAATGTTAAAAAGCAAACCGGAGGGCTGGCAACAATAGATTTAATTCTTGATTCAATAATTTTGACCGATAGAGAATTACTTACATCTTGCTTTGGTAAAAAACGGGTTGATTTGTTCAGCTTATTATCAAGAGGAGAACTCCGGACAGAATTAAAAATTCTTGCCAATAATTTTAAGACATTAAAATTGATTGAGCTTGCAATTCAAAATATATTCGATGTATCTAACAGCGTCGTACCAAAGAACGAAGAAAAAAGATCTGCTCTATCAAATTGGTTGAAATTAAAGCACCGAATACTATTGAGCGAGAAACTTAATTACATAATTAAAACAAACAATCAGCTTTTCAAGAAATATGTTGGATAAAAATTTAGCTTACAAGAGAATACTTCCTGTTGTTACTACCCTGTTCGTATTAATCATTTACTATTTTACACTTGC
Source organism: Ignavibacteriales bacterium (assembly GCA_020059785.1). Taxonomy (GTDB): domain Bacteria; phylum Bacteroidota; class Ignavibacteria; order Ignavibacteriales; family Melioribacteraceae; genus DSXH01. Next base: position 9,939 of record JAGVBL010000383.1, read on the forward strand.
ACCCGGTGTAATACAAATAGATTCCGGGGAGTTAGCAGCTGTACAGGCAACATTAGGAATAGCACATCCTACCGGCTACCCGTTATTTACATTAGTCGGTTATTTATTTATTAAAATTCCATTACCATTTTCGGCTATTTACAAAGCGAATTTACTTGCTGCTATCTGGTGTGGTCTTGGAATTTTATTTTTTATAAAATCTGTTACTCTTCTTTTAACAAACATCAACTCAAAGAAAGTTGAAAAGAAATTAAAGACAAAATCTTTCCAGCCAATAGATTCGAAGGGATATAATAATTTATTTATTACAATATCTGCCATTACCGGAAGTCTATTTCTTGCTTTCAGTTATACTTACTGGATGCAGTCAACTTCAGTGGAAGTTTATTCTCTGCAAATTTTCCTTTTCATGTTAATTATATTTTCTTCATTAAAGGTTTATTATTCTAAAAAGAATTCGCTGGTTGACTGGATATTTGTCGGAATATTTCTGGCACTTGGTTTTGCCAACCATATG
>JAGVBL010000381.1 GCA_020059785.1 Ignavibacteriales bacterium
ATTACATCTGCAATATGGGTTTTATCCGGTTACTACATTCTCATTAATATTTTTAATGATGATGCCAGTTACAAAGCTTACTTGTTTAATTCCGGAATTTGGCGCTTCATGATTGGTATTCTTTTCTATTCGATAATTGTTGCTGTTGATTATGTAATAATTTACTACAATAATTTCCGGCAGAAATTATTCAGGGAATCCGAACTGAATGCTTTGGTGAAAGAAGCTGAATTGAAATCTCTCAAATACCAGATAAATCCGCATTTCATTTTTAATAGCCTTAATTCAATAAGCTCACTTACTTTAAGCAATCCTGATAAGGCAAGGGAAATGACAATCAAGCTTTCGTCGTTTCTTAGAAGTACTCTTTCGAAAAACGAAAAACAGAAGAGTAAACTTGTTGAAGAGATTTCTAATGCCAAACTATATCTTGATATAGAAAAGGTCCGCTTCTCGGATAAGTTTGAATTTCTTGAAGAGCTTGAATCCGAATGTAAGGATATGGAAATTCCGAGCATGATTTTACAGCCTTTGTTCGAAAATGCAATTAAACATGGCGTATATGAAAGTCTTGAAAAGGTTGTTATTAAATTAAAATGCGGACCCGAAAAGGAATATTTAAAGATTGTTGTTGAGAATAATTACGATCCTGAATCTGTTCCCCGCAAAGGAGAAGGAATAGGAATTAAGAATATTCAGCAGAGAATGAAATTGATTTATAATCAGGATAATCTTGTTACAGTTGAAAAAAATAATGGACTTTTCAAAGTAAATATTTTTATACCAAGGTAAACATGGAACAAAAAATTAGAGCAATAATAATAGACGATGAAAAACTTGCCCGTGATATTGTTAAAACATACCTTAGCAAATATCCTTCAATAGAAATAATTGGCGAATGTACAAACGGATTCGATGCGGTTAAAATGATAAGCGATGATGCGCCTGATCTTATTTTCCTGGATATACAAATGCCAAAGTTAACCGGGTTCGAAATGCTGGAGATTATTGATAACCCGCCGGTTATTATTTTCACTACTGCATTCGATCAATATGCCATCAAAGCTTTTGAAGTAAACGCAACGGATTATTTATTAAAACCTTTTTCCGAAGAGAGATTTGACGATGCAATTAATAAAGCCGTTAAACAGGTTGAAAACAAAACCGGATTGGATAAAAAACTCGATGGTTTGCTAAGACATATCGATAATAGATAAGAATTTCTTGAAAGGGTTGTTATAAAATCCAGTCAGAAAATTTCTATAATTCCTGTTAATGATATAAAATACATTGAAGCACAGGATGATTATGTAATGATCTATTCCGATAAGGGGAATTTCCTTAAACAAAAAACAATGAAATATTTTGAAGAAAACCTGGATCCGGCAGAATTTATAAGAATTCATCGCTCTTACATTGTAAATATTACGCATGTAAAACAGATTCAATTAGTGGAAAAAGAATCATATAATGCATTATTACATGATAATATAAAACTGCCGGTAAGTAAATCCGGCTATCAGATATTGAAAGAAATATTGGAAAAATAAACTGTTGCTATTGTTTCATTTCTACTTAATTGAAGTTTTATTCCCCTATCTTTATATTTGACAACGAAAACAATGGAAAACAGATGAATATCGATAAAGACCTTCAATCGATTCAAGAAGCACGCAATTTAGCCGCTATAGCAAAAGAAGCCCAGCAAGAATTCAAATACTTCAGTCAGGAACAGGTTGATAAAGTTGTAAAAGCAATGACTGATGCCGGATATAAAGAAGCGGAGCGATTAGCTAAAATGGCCCATGAAGAAACAGGCTTTGGAAAATGGCAGGACAAGGTGATCAAAAATCAGTTCGGCACAAAAGACGTATGGGAATCAATTAAGGATTTGAAAACTGTTGGTGTAATTGATGTTCAAAATAACGGAAAGATTTTAAAAATTGCCGAACCGATGGGAGTTGTTGCTGCGTTAATACCTTCAACAAATCCAACATCAACTGCAATGTTCAAAGCAATAATTTCGTTAAAATGTAGAAACGGAATAGTAGCAAGCCCTCATCCAAAATCTATTAACAGCACATCAGAAGCATTAAGAGTCTTATCTGATGCAGCAGAAAAAGCCGGAGCTCCTAAGGGATTAATTCAATGTATGACCCTACCAACAATCGAAGGGACCGAAGCTTTAATGAAAGATAAAAATATTGCTGTAATTCTGGCTACCGGAAGCACTCCAATGGTTAAAGCTGCTTACAGTTCGGGCAAACCTGCTTATGGTGTTGGTCCGGGTAATGTTCCGGCATTTATTGAAAGAACTGCGAATTATCAAAAAGCTGTTGCCGATATTGTGTATGGTACAACTTTCGACAATGGTGTTTTGTGTTCATCGGAACAGGCAATGATTGTTGATAGACCTCTGCGCGAAAAAGTAATTGAAGAAGCTAAGAGAATTGGATGTTACTTTGTAAACGAGGAAGAAAAGAAAAAATTAGAAAATACGGTTGCTAAGGGGGCAAAATTAAACGCAGATATAGTAGGCAAATCCGCTGCATGGATTGCTAACTATGCGGGATTTTCAGTACCTCCAAATACAACAGTATTGGTTGCAGAATGTGCCTCTGTTGGCAAACAGGAACCATTATCGATAGAGAAGCTTTCGCCTATGCTGGCATTCTATACGGTTGATGGTTGGCTAGAGGGATGTCACAGATGTATTGAGTTATTACAATTCGGCGGAATCGGTCATACTCTTGTTATTCATTCTAATGATAAAGAAGTAATAATGAAGTTTGCATTGGAAAAGCCGGCATTCAGAATAGTAGTTAATACACCTTCCTCGGTTGGTGCAGTTGGATATACTACTGCATTAATGCCGTCAATGACTTTAGGACCCGGAACATGGGGCGGATCAATTGTATCAGAAAATGTTTCGGCAAAACATTTAATGAATGTAAAAACATTGGCATTCGAAACACGTCCGGTTAACCCCGGTGTTTCAGTTTCTTCGTTTGATCTACCGTCTTCAATGAGTTTATCGGGTGCTAAACAGGAAGGTAATTTTACAAAACAAATTGAAGAACGGTTAAGAGCACGTGCAGGTAACCCGGTAACAAATCCTCTTGGTAATGTGAGCAGAAAGTCTGGTAGCACTTCAAAAGAAAGTGTATTAGGGAGCGGAATTACCGAAGAGGAAATTCAAAGAATAATTAAAGAATTTAACAGGTAATTATTTTACAAATAGAATTATTTCTGGCTTACTTTTGTTATAGTAATGTGACATCAATCATTTAATATTAGAATCAAAACAACTATTTTTTCTTCGAAGTTAATCGATAAGAAAATATAAATGAATAACAACGGGTTCAATAACTGGTCCATTGAAAAGGGCGATTATAAAAGGGATGAAACTACTACATGGACATTTCAGAGGAAGTTAATCCGTAAGAGACGAATTAAAAAATCAATTTTAATAATTCTTTACACAATATCTGTATCGATAATTTCATATTTAATTTTAGGTTAATCCTCTGAGTATCTGTCTAACCTGAATTTTTCGCCGAGATACATTTTTCTAACGTCATTATCGAGCGCCAGAAGATCGGCTGTTCCTTCCTTAAAAATCTGACCGTTAATTAAAATATATGCTCTGTCAACAATGCTCAAGGTTTCATGAACATTATGATCGGTTATTAGTATTCCGATATTTTTGTTTTTTAGATTAGCGACAATATTCATAATATCTTCAACGGCAATCGGGTCCACCCCCGCAAAAGGTTCATCAAGCAGAATAAATTTTGGTTCGGTAGCAAGAGCTCTGGCAATTTCAGTTCTCCTTCTTTCTCCGCCACTAAGCTGATAGCCCATAGTTTTTCTAACTTTAGCAATTCCAAGTTCTTCAAGTAATTTTTCCTGGCGCTCTTTCCTTTCCTTATCCGGGAGATCCAGCATTTGTAATATTGCCATAATATTATCTTCAACCGTTAATCTGCGGAATATCGAAGCTTCCTGTGGAAGATAACCAATTCCCTTTTTAGCTCTTTTATACATTGGTTCTTTAGTTATTTCATTTTTATCAAGAAAAACTCTCCCCTCCAGAGGTTTTATCATTCCAACAATCATATAGAATGTTGTGGTTTTACCAGCACCATTTGGTCCAAGAAGTCCAACAACTTCTCCCTGTTGAACAGAAATTGAGACATTATTAACAACTGTTCTTTTTTTATAAACCTTCTTTAATCCTTCACTTCTTAAGAGCGATTTATTTTCCATAGAATTGCAGTTTGTTCAATTTTGAAAAAATTTTATTTGCCCTATTACCAAGTATAGATTCTTTTGTCGGTCTGTTTTTAATTATGATGAAGGAAGGTATTGTAAATTCTTTTTCTTTTCCTTCAATCAAATTTTCCGGATGATACTCGCTTACCGGATTACCATAAAATTTAACTTCAGTTACCGCATTATCTTCAAAAAATATTACGGTTCTATCGGAACTAGATTTTAACAGTCCATTCGGTTCATCATCTTCGAAAAGATAATAAATACTAAGGACACTTCCTTTCACATCAGTTTTTTCCAATCCATTCTGGCCGAAATGCATCTCAATATTCCTACCGGAAATCTGGTCGTACTTAAAATCATATTTTGCATTTGAAGAAATTATTGATGCGTTTGAGTTAATTAATAACTGCTTAAGCTTATTATTTTGTAAGTAAACATTAATTGAGTCACCAATTAATTGAGTGTTTTCATTCCACATAACAGGTTGTGAAGTAGCATTCTCAGGTTTATATGTATAAAGGTAATCCGAGTTTCGGTAAAGGATTGTTATATCATTTATGGATGCAAAATCTTTACGCGCAATCAAAACTGAATCTGTGGCAACTACTCTTTTTGTGGAATCGTCGTATGATTCCATAAGCTTTGATGAGATTACCAGAGTATCGAGCTGACCGTTATCTGTAGTATCGATCTTAACGAGAAAAGGATTATCATAAATTTTAGTATAGTTCTGATTATTATAATCTTCAAGACGATCTGAAAATATTGCAAGACGATTTTTAGGATCGTAAATCAAAATATTATTGTAGGCAAAAGAAATTTTTGTATTTCTAAAGTGAGTTAGACTGTCAGCGAAGAGTACAGATGATGAGTCCCTTACTTCCACGTTACCGGCAGCAACCGCTCTATCTTCATCGTTGTAATATGTCAGTCTATCGGATTGTAAGTTAGTAAGTTGATCATAAAGTTTTACGTTATCATAAAAAAAGGCTCTTTTCTCATCAAAATAATAGTAACCATTTTTAGAACTAAGATTAACGTGACCGTCGAAAAGTGAAATTCCAGATTTTGAGTGGGCAACTTTTGTATTACCATAATAATAACCAATATCTGTATTGATAATTACGCTATCCTGTTTAACAACCACCTTGCCAATTAATTCAGCTTCGTTTCTTGCTAGATACTGAATTGCCTTAATACATGTAATCCTAACATTACCCTGGGTCATAACTACATTACCATGTACTTCTCTAACCATTTCACCATTTATCATTTTGCCGAATAAGCTATCCCCGTTAACAGTAATCATCTGCCTCTCATTCTGGGTAAAAACTGGCATGGAAACCAATAGACAGATCAATATTGTTAATTCAATGCGCACTATTTCTTCTTTTCGTTAACTGTTGATGAATATGTTACATTAAAAATTACATAGTTGTGAAGATGCTGATCGGATTCCAAACCGTATCCTTCAATTATTTCTTTTGATGATTTAATGGATACAAATTTATCCGTTGTAATTTTCTCATTAGAATTTTTCCACTTTAACTCTTGAGTAGTAAGGACAGTTCCGCTGTCATTAACCGCTACAACACTGTCTATTGCATACATGTCCATTGTAATATCATCAACCTTACCCCGTTTAGATGTTAAAGTAGTAGTAACCTTCTGTTCAGAATTGTAGAAATGGATTTTTACTCCTTCCAGCATAGTTACTTTTTGCATTTCATACTTTTTTAGATGATCTGAAAAAAGGACGGCTCTAATTCTACCTTCGTTAGTAAAAGTTATTTTAGAATTCCAGCTTTCATGCGATGGTATTTCTGTTTTTGTACCGTCATCTTCAATTAACGGTTTTATTTTCTCTTCGGAACAGGATACCAGAATTACAAATAGAACAGCCGCTAAATACCTCATCTTGATTGTAATCCGAGTTTAACAAGGTCGTGTAAATGGACTACTCCTTCAGGATAATCATTTTCATCCACAACAATAAGTGATGTGATATTGTAATTTTCCATC
>JAGVBL010000372.1 GCA_020059785.1 Ignavibacteriales bacterium
AAACCGGTTTATCTTCATCGGATGCCTTCTGAAATGCTTCGTCGCTCCATTGAAACCAATCCACCGGATTATGTGAATGCTGCAATAAATAAGGACTTGTTTCGTTTATTAATCGGTTGGGCTTAGACATTTATTTTTCTCTTTTTTGGAAGAACAATGCTTACTTAAGGAAACAAGGTTACTACTACTCTTTGTTCCCCCGGACACCTTTAGAAATCCATCCTATAATAAGTGAAAAAATTGCTGAACCGATTATAGACCATACAACGGGAAATTCTTTGTTGCCGATTGTCATCGTATAGAATCTTGGCAGGTCAAGTTCATCAGCAATCATCGGACCGATCCACGCACCGATGAATCCTACAACAATTGAAACAAAACATCCGCCTAAGGAATAACCGGCAATGCTTTGACCGATTCCGCCGCAGATGGCTGCAACTACCAGTAGAAAAATAAATTCACCGAATGACATAAAATCTCCCAACCATGTTTTGTACGTCTGAAACTAATAAAAAAATTGTCAAGTTGGAATATTAACGGGGAGTTTCTTTAAGAAGGTCGCTGAAGAATTTATGGTTTTCAGAATCATTAATAAACGAATATGCGCCTATTAAATTGTTTAGGACGCGTCTCATTATTGTAAATGCAGATGGGTCTTCTTTTATAATATTAGACATATCAATTTTGGAGTCAGGCAAATTGTTTTCAAGGTCGTCTTCATAAAAGAATTTTCCGCCGTTGAAACAATCGACTAAAATTATGTCTTCATCGCTCTGGAATTTAGCAAGGAAATGTCCGGGCAGATTGCATCCTTTAATTTCAAAACCGAGACGCCCTCCTACCAGAATATAAATTAATGATAGAGTAATAGGCAGACCTTTCTTCTGCTTAATAGCATAGAGCGGATTACTATGAAATGGATTGTAATAATTTTCTTTAGCACCCTTAATTTCTTTTTCCTGAAAAAGATAATGTGCAAGATCAAGCTCGTCACCATAACGGCGTTTCAATAAAAATTCTTCGGATAGCTCATCAATCCAGTTCGGAAATTCATACATATCCAGAAATCCGTAATGGAAACAGCTAATAAGAGTAAGAGCTTTTTCTAGTTTGTCATTTTCTTCATCAAGTTTGAACCACGATTTCCATTTCTTCTTTAATATTTTTCTTCTGTTGGAATATAAAACCGGTTGAATAAGATTCAACTTCTGCTCGGTAAGTATATCAGAAAATACAGAGATTTCTTCTTCTAATGAAGTCCCGTAATTATTCAACTCTTTAATAATCTCGTTCCTAACTTCAATTGAATCATCGTCAACAAGTTGAATAAGATAATGTAATTTGCTTTTGCCGCTCATTATAAAATTATTTCTTCTGAATTCTTTTGCAATAATATATATATTTAACAGCAAAGTTTGTGTTAATTTTTGATAATTGTAAGCATCAAAAATCTTTTTTCCCGGAGTTTATATGAAAAAAATAATTTATTTCTTTATCGTTTTAATATTTTCATTTCCGCTATTAGCACAGAATAATATCGAATCCCGGCGGGAAAAATTCGATCCGTCCAAAGATCTTGAAGAATCTGTTATTAAAGCAAAGAGTGAAAACAAAAGAATTCTTCTTGATGTTGGAGGTGAATGGTGTATTTGGTGTCATCGCCTGGATGCTTTTATAGAAAGCAGCGAAGAAATTAAGGAGTTTTTGAATGAGAACTATGTAACATTAAAAGTGAATTTTAGTCCTGAGAATAAGAACGAAAAATTTCTTGGGCAGTACCCGGCAATTAAAGGTTATCCTCACATGTTTGTACTTGATGCAGATGGTAAGTTTTTACATTCACAGGATACCGGTTTGCTAGAAAAAGAAAAATCCTACGATAAGGAAAAAATACTTGGCTTTCTTAAACAATGGGCACCGGAAAAATCATAACAATTTTATCAAGCTCCTTTCAATATTTTTGAGGGGAGTTTGAAAATCGCTTTAATAAGATCGAAAACCCCATCCACTGCAATGCCTACTAATCTGAATGGAAGTAATAAGACCCAGATAAAAGGGTAAAGTAATAATGCTGCAATTGCCATAGGCCAGCAAATAAATAAAAGTATTAGCCAGAGTATAAACTTTGTCATAATAATTCTCTTTTTTGATTTTTTAGACGCCGAATAATTATTAAGGTTTTATTTCCGGGTTACTGGCGGGATTAATTTTTATAACCGGTAATTGAATAGAAATTTAGTTTAACGATGAATTCAAATTCTTTTTGTTCCGAATCTGCTATTTCAATATCGGATTTAATTTTTGAAATACCATTTTGATACTCATGATCGGATAGAAGAGCAAGTTGAGATGCACCGCGCTTATCAAGGAAATGGTCCTCAAGTACATCCCTTCCACTAATTACATTATCAACAGAATGAACAAGTTTTTTCTCAATTCTATTGCATCGGCTAATTTCCATCCAGTTTGAAATATCATCGAAGGATGGAAAACGATCCAGATCAATCTGGTATGTTCTATCAAAATATTTGTAAAGCGACCACTCAACATTTGTATCCCGCGGATCCAAACCTATTATTGATATCAAACCGTTATTATTAAGAAGGGAAGAGGAATCAATAATAAATTTTTTCTTATCGGAGAAATGATGAATTGCATTAACGCAGATTATCAGATCGAAGCTGTTTTTTTTAGCGGGAGCGAGTTTGCATCGGTATTAAAAAGGTGAATATTCTTGTGCCGCTTTATATTGGCATGCTGTAACATCCCTATTGAATAATCACCCCCAAATAACTGAACCTCGTAATTAGAAAGTTGTTTTAACCAGTGTGCAGTTCCACACCCAACCTCAAGAATTTTTTGCGGTGAATAAGTATCAACCAGATATCTAAGGAAAGAATCTACTCCTTTTAGAGGACTAACATTATACCGGACATTATAAAACGAAGAGATTTCATTATAGTTTACTTTCTCTATCATAAAAATTATTCGGTAAAAAGTGTGTAATGGTTCTAATTGTTTTTAAAAGTATCCATCATCTAAATAGTCATCCCAGAAATCGTAATATGTAATATCCAGACCGCCGCTATCTGCGCAATATTTTTTTGCCGCAGCTTTCGCCTCTTCCATGTCGTCATAACCCAGCGCAACACCAATTGTTCTGTATCCATCAGAATCAAAACCAACGGCAATTACACCCCAGCCGGTTTTACTTGTGCTAGCAACTTTTATAATATTAGTTCCGCCGTATTCCTTGCATGCATTGTAAGCTTTGTTTTCTGCTTCGGCTAAGGTGGTCTGCCCGTAAGCATACCCAAAGGCACCAGTTGATTTGCAAAAATAGACTGCACTCTGTGCGCTAAGTATTGATGTAAAAAAGAAAATCAATACAATTGCAAAACGTGCATTAATTCTCATTTTTAATTCCTTTCTCAAATGGATATTTAATCTTATTAATA
>JAGVBL010000388.1 GCA_020059785.1 Ignavibacteriales bacterium
TCGTTTTTTATTCCTATCTTTACAGCGAATAATAACAATTTCATAAATGCCTTTTTTAACTTTTCTTCTCAGCCGATATATCAAATCCAGGAAGGAATCCAGATTTATTTCTACTATCTCATTAATAACGGCTTTAGGTATTACCCTTGGTGTAACAGTAGTTATTATTGCTCTTACTATTCTGGGCGGTTTTCAAAAAGTCGTTTCGAAAAAAATAATAGATCTTAATTCCCATATTAAAATCTCTTCTTTCGGGAATAGAGATCTTCCGAATCCTGAAACTGTAATTCCATTCTTTGAAAAAAATTATGGAAGTAATTTTGTAAACATAGAACCATTTATATCAAAGCTTGCTATTATAAAAAACCGGAATTATACAGAAGGGGTTACAATTACTGGACTTGCTGATACAAACCTTAGTTCCACTTTAAATAAATTCTTAAAAGAAGGTTTCATTCAAAATAATTTTGAAGGGATGCCTACGATTTTCATAGGTAAAAAACTTGCCGAAAAATTATTTGTAAAAGTTGGAAACCGAGTTACTGTTTTCTCACTTCATCAGAACAAAATTCCATCAATCGAAAATCCCCCTTCGATAGAACAATTTTATGTGAGCGGAATATTTGAAAGCGGTATGTCCGAGTACGACGACTTACTTGTCTATGTTAATCTTACTGAAGCAAGAAAACTTTTTGGTATGAATGATGAAATATCAGGTTATAATATAAAAGTAGCTGATATTTCAAAAATTGATTCGCTTGCCGATAAACTTCAAGAAGATCTTGGTTATCCATATTATATAAGGACAATTTTCCGTGTACATCAGAATATCTTTACATGGCTGGAGCTTCAAAAAGAACCGATACCGATTATTCTCGGCTTAATTATATTTGTTGCGGTTTTTAATATAATCGGAACTCTTTTAATGATCGTGCTGGAACGAACTAAAACAATCGGTATTTTACGGTCCCTTGGTATGAAGCGCAGAAATATTATTAACCTATTTATTTATCACGGATTATATCTTTCTATTATCGGTGTAGTAACAGGTAATCTTCTTGCTTATGTTCTAAGTATACTTCAAGAAAAGTTCAATATAATCTCCTTACCTTCAAATGTTTATTTTGTTACAAGTGTTCCTATTTCAATAGAGTTGAATAACTATTTGTTAGTAACGACAGTAACAATAATAATTTCTTTATTAGCATCTTTAATACCGGCTATTGTAGCGTCAAAAATTAAACCGATTTCCGCAATTAGGTTCGATTAAAATGATAGAATATTTCATCGCAAAAAGATATATACGATCGAAGCATAAATTAAATTTTATTACTATCATTTCATTTTTGTCAACAGCGGGAATTACAATTGGTGTTGCAGCTCTTATAATAGTTTTATCTGTTTTTAATGGGTTCGGATCGCTCGTTACTTCAATCTTAGTCAGTTTCGATCCGCATGTAATTGTTTCGGTTACAGATGAAAAAGGATTTGAGAAAACCGAATTAGTAGAAAAGGCTCTTAAATCAATTAAGGATGTTGATGAATACTATTCCTTTGTTGAAGGTAAAGTTGTTTTAACAAATAGAGAGACTTTTGAAATAGTAACATTGAAAGGTATTTCCAATCAGAATAAAAAGAGCACATGGGGCGTAGCTTCAAAAATTATAAGCGGTAAATTCGATTTGAATGATAACGAAGGTCCGAACAAAATAATATTGGGATTACCTCTGGCTCTTAAATTATCTGCACGTGTTGGAGATACAATTTATGCTACATCTGCATACAATATAGAAAAAACTATTGCGTCTCTGTCTATACCAAAAACTCAAAAATTTGTCATCTCCGGAATATTCGAATCGAACAACAGGGATTATGATGTTGCTTATTCTTTCACATCATTAAAATCCGGTCAGCGACTGTTCGGTCTTCAGAATAAAATAACAGGTTACGAGGTTAGACTTAAAAACATTAAGTATTCTGATAATGTAAAGATTCAATTGGGGGCCAAAATTCCAACCGATTTATTTACAATAAGAACCTGGTACGATCTTCATAAAGACCTGTTCAGCGTAATGCTTATTGAGCGATGGGCTGCTTACATTTTACTTTGTCTTATAATCGCGGTTGCGACCTTTAACATTTTTGCATCATTAACCATGACGGTTCTTGAGAAGAAGAAAGATATCGGCGTTATGAGGTCGATGGGATTAAGTAGAAAATCGATCTTAAAAATTTTTATGCTGGAGGGAATCCTTGTTGGAATTATAGGAACTGTAGTGGGAATTGTAATTGGTTTATTAGTTTGTTACTTGCAAATACAATATAATTTTTATCCTCTTGATCCTACCAAGTATATTATTAATTCGCTTCCGGTTCAAATAAGGTTCTCAGATATTATTGCTGTTGGACTAATGGCAATGTTCCTTTCGTTTATCGCATCATTATATCCGGCTAAAAGAGCTGCTAATGCAATTATTATTGAATCAATTAAATACGAGTAGAGATGAACTCAACAATATTAGAAGCAAAAGAAATTTACAAATCATTCCTCCGCTTAAATAACCAGAAACTTGATATCATTAAAGGTGTTTCATTTGAACTGGAAGCCGGCAAAATTACAATGATTGTTGGTGCATCCGGTGCCGGAAAAAGTACGTTACTGCATATTCTAAGCGGATTGGATTACCCGGATTCGGGAAGTGTTAAGATAAAAGGAACAGATCTGTTTAAGTTGAGTGATGAAAAACTATCGAAGTTTAGAAATCAGAATATCGGGTTTGTTTTTCAATTTCATCACCTGTTACCTGAATTTGATGCTCTTGAAAACGTTGCTATTCCAATTATGATTAACGGCAAGTCACTCGCTCAAGCAAAAAAGGAAGCTCACAACCTTCTTGAATTAGTTGGATTAAGTGACAGGACTCATCACAAACCCTCAGAACTTTCCGGCGGTGAGCAACAAAGAGTTGCAGTTGCCCGTGCTCTTGCAAATAAACCATCAATAATTTTCGCAGATGAACCGACGGGCAACCTCGATTCATTCAGTAGTTCTAAAATTCATGAACTATTCCAGAATCTGAATAAGAATTTGAACCTTACATTTTTAGTTGTTACCCACAACCCGGAGCTGGTAAAAATTTCTCATAATCTATATGAGATGAAAGACGGACTATTAGCACAAAAAATAAATTGAGGTGATGAATGAAAAGTTCTCGCAGAAAATTTATTAAGACAGCTCTTGCATCTGGCGCTGCTATCGGTTTATCCTCAATTACAACATTTGCAGAAAATAAAGAAGGCAGAATTGAATTAGCCGATTCTATATTTGAACAGAAGAAAAAAAACAGGAATGTTGTAGGCCTTTCTTGTGAACCGCTCGATAAAGTAAGAATTGGTTTTATCGGTTTAGGAATGCGGGGTCCTGATGCAGTAAGCAGAATGATGAAAATTGACGGCGTTGAAATAAAAGCATTGTGCGATCTAATTCCGGAACGGGTTAAGTCTGTTCAGGAAATGGTTAAAAAAGAAGGACGACCGGAAGCATTGGAATTTTATGGAAGTGAAAATGCTTGGATGAGAATGTGCGAACGTGATGATATCGACCTTGTCTATTCTTGCACACCGTGGGATTTACATGTACCCAATGCAATATATGCAATGAAACACGGTAAACATGCAGCTATTGAAGTTCCCGCTGCAACCACTGTTAAAGATTGCTGGGAATTAGTAAATACTGCTGAATCGACTAGACGGCACTGTATGATGCTTGAAAATTGCTGCTACGACTTTTTTGAACTTGCAACACTTAACATGGAACGACAGGGTCTGCTTGGTGAAATTGTTCATGCTGAGTGTGCATATATACATGATTTACGCTGGCTTAAGTTCGATAAAGAAAAAGGTTATCAGGGTATGTGGCGCTTAAAGTATAGCATGAGGCATACAGGTAATCTTTATCCAACACATGGATTGGGACCTGTTGCACAAATTATGAATATTAATCGTGGTGATAAGTTCGATTACTTAACTTCGATGTCATCCAATCAATTTGGTATGTCGCTATATGCAAAGGAAAAATTCGGGGAGGATTCACTTGAAGCAAAACAGTCCTATAAATTAGGCGATATGAACACGACATTGGTAAGGACTTACAAAGGTAAAACGATTATGATTCAGCATGATACTACAAGTCCGCGTCCTTACAGTAGAATTCACATTTTAAGCGGAACAAAAGGAATTGCAATGAAATGGCCGCAGCAAAAAATTGCTTTAGAACCAGATGCTCACGCATGGCTTAAAGATGATGAATATAAATTACTAATGGAAAAGTATGAGCATCCGCTTGCTAAAAAAATTGGAGAGAAGGCACGCGAAGTTGGCGGGCATGGCGGAATGGATTTTATAATGGACTGGAGATTGATTTACTGCTTAAGAAACGGTCTGCCTTTAGATCAGGATGTTTACGATGCTGCAACTTGGTCTTCTTTAATTGAGTTGAGTGAGATTTCAACTTCAAATAAAAGTAAAAGTGTAGAAGTGCCGGATTTTACGAGGGGTGCATGGAAAACAACACCCAAAATTGGAATTGTGACTTAACAAAATTTATTTTTAATGGCACACAGATAAAGCAGATTTAACTGATAATAACTGATCTGTTCAACTGTCATACATGTGCTATTTCTAATTTTTCATTAGATAATCAACAATTAACCTAACACCAAAACCCGTGTCGTAATTCTTTGTATAGTTTGTATAATCATGTTTAATAGAAGGACCGGCAATATCAAGGTGTGCCCATGGAATTTTTTTATCAACAAAATGCTCAAGAAATTTTCCTGCTGTTATTGCCCCGCCCCATCTTGGACCGAGATTAGAAACATCAGCAATATCACTTTTGATAAGAGGATTAAATTCTTTCCAGAATGGTAATCGCCAAATTCTCTCGAAAGTTTTTGTACCTGAATTTAAAAGATCGTCTGCTAATTTATCATAGCTCGTAAATAAACCGGCGGAGAATAATCCCAGTGCAACAGCACAAGCACCGGTTAAAGTGGCAAAGTCAATTATCTCATCAGGTTTTTGTTGAGATGCATAATGAAGTGCATCGGCTAAAATTACTCTACCTTCAGCATCAGTATCCTTTACTTCTATAGTTTTACCTGAATAAGATTTAATAATATCGCCCGGTTTAAATGAACTACCGCTCAGCATATTTTCTACTGCGGGAACAACACCAATTAATTCAAAAGGTAATTTCAATATTGCAGCGGCTCTAATAATACCAAGAACAACTGCCCCGCCGGCCATATCGGCTTTCATTTCTAACATACCGGCTGTTGGTTTGATTGATAATCCACCACTGTCATATGTGACACCTTTACCTACAAGAGCAATTTTCTTTTTAGGTTTAATCCGTGGTTTATAATGGGCAACAATCATACATGGTGGCTTGCTGCTTGCATTACCAACAGCAAGTATTGCATTCATTTTTTTACGTTCAAGTTCTTTTTTATCGAATACTTTTACATCAACTCCATACCTGTTTAATTCCAATTTTGCTCTTTTACCAAATTCCATCGGGGTTAATGTAATAGCAGGTTCGTTCACCAGATCACGTGTAAAGTAAACCGAATCTATAATTTTTTTTGTGTTCACTATAATATTGTTCAACAAATTTTTATTAGTATAATGAAACACAAGATTGAGTTTAGCGGTTTTTTCTTTTTCGGATTTGTAGTAATCGAAAGTGTAGTTACCAAGCATTATTCCTTCGATAAACGTTTGTAAAAAGTATTCTTCACTTTCAAATGCAGACTTAAAATCATTATAATTCGGTAAGATTATATTTACTGTTTGAATATTTTTTCTAATAAGCAAAGGAATAAATCCGGCAAAATAATTTCTGAAAAAATCTACTGTAAAATCTTCTTCTAGTTTAACTTTCTTGAGAAATATTACCGAGGGTTCAGCTTTCTCAGTATAGTAGATAAGTTCATCACCCTTCTTATCAATAAAATTCTTCTTCTGGATTTTATTAAGAGAGACATTCAAAGATTGCTGAAAACTTTCGAGCAGCTTTTCATTTAATTTTGATTCAATGAAAAATTTAACCAGGCATGAATGATCGCGGAATTTAATTTCATCTGATTCAGCTTTTATATTCAAACTGAAATGCATTTACTCTCCTATTGATTTAAATACTTTTGAGCAGCTTCTATAATTTTATTCTTTACGTCGTCAATTCTGATATTGAAAAACCTTGCACCGGCAGCATTTGTATGCCCTCCTCCGCCAAATTCTGAAGCAAGTTTATTTACTGTAATACTACCTTTAGAGCGAAAGCTTACTTTTACATCGTCCTTCAATTCGTATATTAAAATTCCAATCTGTACACCGATAATAGAAAGACAATAATTTACAAATCCATCAACA
>JAGVBL010000297.1 GCA_020059785.1 Ignavibacteriales bacterium
ATTACTGATTGAACAGATTTTTCAACCTCATCAAACTTTGCAACGTTAACTTTCATGAACTTAGTTTTGCCTTTAGAGGAGAGTTCGCTCTCAAGCTGATTTCCTTTGTTATCATCAACATCCCATATAACCACACTTGCACCCTCATCAATAAATTTTGTAACGGTAGCTTTACCAATTCCTTGGGCGCCTCCTGTTACAATAGCCACTTTGTTGTCAAGTCTTTTCATTTTAATGCCTCACAATGTTTTTAACGTTTGAAAATTTTAAAACGATCTTTCAACAGAAAAAGTTATTTCACCAAACCGCTTTTTCATTTATAGATTTTTTCTCTTGCTGTAATCCACTCCGCCAAAAAATTTCTGTAGTGTTGTTCCATTAATACATAAAACGATTCCATTTCATCCATGCGTTGTTTAAGTGTTGCAGCTTCATTCGACTTTACATTCTTCACAACTGATTTAAGCTGCTTGGCAATCCTAACATTATTCTTTATCAGTTCCAGATTATTCCTGAAAGCATTCTCAAAAATTTCCGGTTCAATCTCATAAAAATCCTGGCGGTTATTTTCCGGCGACCATGCCTTGCGAATCAATTTCCTGTCACGCAAGCGTTTTAGAATCTGGCTTACCGGTCCCTTACTTCTGTGCAAATATTTTGAAATATCGCCAAGCGAAAGAGGTTCACCGGAATAGATTAAGAGTGCAACAATGTGTCCCATCAGTTTATTTAATCCGAATGCTTTATATGCATCGCCGAACCGCTGAATCATTTCTTTACGGATTTTGTCTTCTATCGACATAACTCTCTATTCATAAAGTTTTACAATTAACGCAGAAGCTTCTCCGCCGCCTATGCAGAGCGAAGCTAAACCGTATTTAGATTCTCTTCTTTTCATTTCGTGAAGAAGTGTTGCCATAATTCTGGCTCCGCTTGCACCAATTGGGTGACCAATTGCAATAGCACCACCATTAACATTTACATTCTCTGTTGAAAGGCCAAGCAGTTTATTTACAGCAAGGGAAACAACAGCAAATGCTTCGTTAATCTCGTAAAGGTCGATGTCTGTTGTTTTCATTTTTGCTTTTGCAAGAACTTTGTTGATTGCATCTGCCGGTGCAGTTGTAAATTGAATCGGGGCTTTAGCTGCGGAGCTTTGAGCAACAATTTCAACAATCGGTTTCAGACCGAGTTCTTTTGCTTTCTCTTCGCTCATTACTAAAACTGCAGCAGCGCCATCATTTATTTTAGATGCATTTGCAGCAGTTACAACTCCGTTTTTATCGAATGGAGGTTTAAGAGAAGGAATCTTTTCGAAGTTTACTTTTTCGGGTTCATCGTCTTTTGTAACAACCGTATCGCCGCTTCTAGATTTAATTATAACCGGAATTATCTCGTCGTTAAATTTTCCTTCTTTCTGTGCTGACTGCGCACGTTGATAAGACATGATAGCATAGTCATCGAGTTCTTTACGTGTGAAGTTCATATCCTTTGCACATGCTTCGGCACAGTTGCCCATGTGAACGTTATTATAAACATCCCATAATCCATCCATTATCATCGAATCGTGAATTTCACCATGACCCATTCTGTAACCGTTACGAGCGTTCTTTAATAGATAGGGAGCGTTGCTCATACTTTCGAGTCCTCCCGCAATAATAACATCTGCATCGCCAAGTTGAATAGCCTGATGTGCCAGCATAATTGCTTTTAGTCCGCTTCCGCACATTTTATTTATTGTAAGACACTCGGTTTTTTCTGGCAGTCCGGCGTAAATTGCGGCTTGACGTGCCGGAGCCTGACCCAATCCCGCACTTAATATATTCCCCATAATAACTTCGTCTACAACATTGGGATCGATTTTAGATTCTTCAAGAATTGCTTTTATAGCGATGCTGCCTAATTGTGTGGCGGAAAGACTGCTTAATGAACCGTTAAATGAACCGACGGGAGTTCTCTTTGCGTGGGTTATCACTACTTTTTTCATGTGATATTTCCTTTTATTTACGTTTTATATTTTTGAAATGTTTGAAACACTGGCAACTTAATTAATTGTTTGTTAAAAGTAAAGTGAAATTTCAACGCTAAAATACAGGGACAATTATTCTCTCTTAAAACTTTATTTTTACTTGCTACTGGATGAATAAAAAATTATCATTAGTAGGAATAATTCCTATTTAGGATAATTTATTATGAATCAGGATTCTTTTAGAAATATTCTTGCCGAAAGAGATCTTAAGATTACGCCACAGCGCATAGCAGTTCTTGATGCCATCTCTAATCTTAACAATCACCCAACGGCGGATAATGTTATTGCATTTATCCGGAAGCATCATCCGAATATCGCAACGGGTACTATTTATAAAACTCTCGAAACTTTTGTTGAAAAAGGAATTGTTAAGAAGGTTAAAACCGAAAAAGATGTTATGAGATATGACCCGATACTCGATAACCATCATCATCTGTATTCCTCAGATACCGAACATATAGAAGATTATTATGACGAAGAGCTGGATAAAATGATTGAAAATTATTTTAGGAAGAAAAAGATTCCTAACTTCACGGTTGAAGACATTAAAGTACAGATTATTGGAAAGTTTAAAAGGGATAATTATCAGAAAGTAAAGTGAAAGGAATTAATGGCGCTTACCCGATGAATCGCATGGCACGTGATTTCATCTTATCATACAAAAACTATAAGTAAATTATAAGGAGATGTAAAATGGAAACATTAACAGTATCAATGCCAAGAATTGGTGATATAGCGCCGGATTTCAAAGCAGTTACAACACAGGGGGAAATTAATTTTCCCTCAGATTACAAAGGAAGCTGGGTAATTCTATTCAGCCACCCCGCAGATTTTACACCTGTATGTACTTCGGAATTCATGACATTCGCACACATGGAAAAACAATTTGAAGAGGCAAACTGCAAGCTGGTTGGTTTATCTGTAGATGGACTTTATAGTCATATTGCGTGGCTCCGAACAATTAAAGAGAAGATCGAATACAAGGGAATGAAGAATGTCGAAGTGACTTTCCCTTTGATTGAGGATATTACAATGGAGGTTGCAAAGAAATACGGAATGATCCAGCCGGGTGAAAGCAGCACTAAAGCTGTCCGTGCAGTATTTGTTATTGATCCCAAAGGAATTATAAGAACAATTATTTATTATCCTTTAAGCCTTGGAAGAAATTTTGATGAGTTATACCGCGTGGTAATTGCACTTCAAACCGCCGATGCATTTAATATTGCAACGCCGGCGGATTGGCGGCCTGGCGATGATGTTATTGTTCCCCCAGCCGTATCTTGCGGAACCGCAAAAGACAGAATGGAAGGGAAGGAAGATATGAAATGCTACGACTGGTTCTTCTGTACTAAAGAAATAAGCAAAGAGAAAGTTCTTAAAACAATATTAAAAAAATAAAAAAAGAAAGGCGGACAGGCATTGTCCGCCTTCTTCATTTCATCAATAAATTACAATCTAACTTTTACTTAACTCATCATAAGCACGTTCAATATTCATTTTGCGGGCACCTTGCCATCTTTCTTTCAAATCTTCAAATCCAGGAATAGCAGAAGCGGCAGCTATTTCTTCTTTCGTTTTTCCATTCTTAATTTCTTTCGAAACAAAATCGATAAGCGCACTTAGATAATTTTTCATTGCAGTTAAATCCTTCTTTGTTCCTGTAAGGAACTCATCTGCAATTGAATGACCGAAAATAAATGTTGTATCGCTATCAAAATGTTTAATTATTTTTTCTAATGTAAAAGCCCATTGTTGAATTGAACCGCCACCGTTTGGATCGATAAACGGAAAAGTTTTGTTGAAGACGAGATCTCCCATGTGAGCAATATTAGATTTTTCAAAATGAACAACAGAATCTCCGCCGGTATGAGCTGGACCGAAATATCTTGCAACTACTTTCTCATCTCCGGCATCCTCGCCCCATGTATTAGTAAAAGTAGCTGTTGGATAAGCCTGGGGTTTTTCCGGATTGCCGCCGTAATTTTTTTCCTGTAGAGCTTTACAGTTTTCATGTGCAACAATTTTGTTGGTGTAATCTTTCAGGAACAGGTTTCCGGATGTATGATCACCATGATGATGGGTATTAAAGAGCAAATCGATTTTTCTCGGCGTCTTTTGCTTCAGCCCATCTACTAAATTTTTTGCTGTCTCCGGATATTGTGAGTCAATTACAACCAATGCATCATTTGTAGCATACCAGCCAATAGTACCGCCACGTTCTGTAAATATTCCGATGTTATTTCGAATAGTTGTGAATTTGTAAGTCTGTTCCTGGAATGGGTTGTAAAATTTGAAACCCGGTAAAATCAAACCACCGGTTAAAAGAGCGCTCGATTTTAGAAAATCCTTTCTGGTCAGTTTCATTTTATTTTCCGCTAAATAGTTTTGTAATCTCATTTTTCTTTATTTAATTTAACAACAAAACTTCTATAAAAAGAATTCATTTGTCGGTAAAAAAATAAACATGATCTCGTTTCTTGCAGAGCACGAAGCTTATCATGTGGGTCAAATTTCATTTGTAAGGAAATATCTCGGATACCCGGCTACAAGCTATGAATGATCTCTCCGTTGACAAATATCTTGAGCGGATCGGAATAAAAAAAATTGATAAGCCATCATTAGAGTTTCTTTCTAAGCTTCAGCTTGTGCATCTCTATTCAGTTCCGTTTGAGGATCTCGACATTCCTGATCGAGAGCGAATTATTTTAGACATTGAACGAATCTATAAAAAAATAATTCCAACAAAGCGTGGCGGATTCTGCTACGAATTGAACGGATTATTTCATTGGCTGCTTTCAAATCTTGGATTCAATGCCGATATGCTCTCTGCAAGGGTTTATAATCATCAGAAAAAGGAACTCGGTCCGGAGTTCGATCACATGACTCTCCTTGTTCATCTTGAAAAAGATTATTTGGTTGACGTTGGATTCGGTGATTCATTCCGGCGCCCGATTGAAATGCCTTCTGGCGAATGTAAGGATGTGAGCGGGCATTACCGTATTTATAATATAGATAGCAATAATTTTGAACTGCAGCGCTTTGAAGAGGGTGAATGGAAACTTCAATATTCATTTACAACGTTTCCAAGAAAATTTTCCGATTATATCGAGATGTGCGATTTCCAGCAGGATAGTCCGACCTCACATTTTAGAACCAGGATAAAGTGTACTATTGCAACGCCGAAAGGAAGAATAACACTAAGTGAATCATCTTTAACTGTTACTGAACAAGGACAGAAAAGGAAAATTGAAGTTACTATAGAAAATAATTTTTCTAATCTATTATATAATTACTTTGGAATAAAATTATAATTTTACCAATAGGAATTAACAACGCAAAATTTTTCAAAATCAAATTGGGGTAGTAATGAGAAAATTATACTCTATCTTCGCATTAATGGTGTTTTCATCTCTATTAATTTTCGGGCAGAAACCGCCGGTAACAAAAGCTAATTATGAACTTGCTGCCAAGTTCGCTCCTAAAAAAGTTGATAAGATGGTTTTCAGTACTTCAGTGGATCCGCACTGGCTTAAAACGAGCGATAAATTCTGGTATAGCTACGAAACGCCAACAATTAAAAATTATTACATTGTTGACCCGGCAAAGGGAACTAAGAAATTGCTTTTTGATAATGTTCAGATGGCAAGAAAACTTACACTTCTTACAAAAGATCCTTACGACGAAAAGCATTTACCGATTACTAAAATACAATTTAACAAAGACGAAACAGCTTTTGTTTTTGAAGTGAACAGCTCGCTGGATGAAGAGGATTCAACCAAAACCCAGAAGGATAAGAAAGAGAAGAAAATTTTTGGATTTGAATTCAACATAAACACACAGGAATTGAAACTCATTGAAGATTATCAAAAGAAAAAAGAGATTCCTCGCTGGGCAAACATCTCTCCGGATGGAGAGAAAATAGTATTTTCGAAAAACTTTAATCTCTACTGGATGGATAAAGAAAATTTTGAAAAAGCCAAAAAGAAAGAAGACGATTCAACAATAGTAGAACATAGAATAACAACTGATGGCGTTGAAAATTATTCTTACGGCGAAATGACCGGTGGTCCGGAGAATAATGTTGACAAAGAAAAGAATAAGAATAAGCGGAAAGGTGCCGGTGTTATTTGGTCACAGGATTCTAAGTTTATTGCGCTTGACAGAGTTGATTCCCGGAAGGTTAAGGATTTATGGGTAATTAATGTGCTATCAGAACCACGCCCAACATTAGAAACCTACAAATATCAGATGCCGGGCGAAGCAGATTCACCAATTGAAGAACTTGTAGTAATTAATCTAACCGATACTACTTACAAACAGACAAAGATCAATGCAGATAAATTCAAAGATCAGAATCTTACGATAATTACCGCACCGAGACCTGAGAATACAAAAGATGATGATTACCGCCCAAATGTGTGGTTGTCTAAAACCAACGATAAACTTTATTTCGAGAGAATCAGCCGCGACCTTAAACGTCTCGATATTTGCGTTGCCGAAGTTTCAACCGGCGATGTAAAAACTTTAATTTCCGAAGAGATGAACACCTATGTTGAATCGCGGAAACTGGGTTTGGTAAATAACGGCGAAGAATATATTCATTGGAGTGAGCGCGACGGCTGGGCTCATTTCTATCTCTATGATAAAAACGGAAATCTTAAGAAACAGATTACAAGCGGAAATTTTCATTGCGAGGATATTGTAAAGATTGATGAAAAAAACAGCGTTCTATATTTTGTTGCCAACATGGTTGAACCGAATGAAGATCCTTATTACACACATCTGTATAAAGTCAATTTCGACGGAACCGGATTTAAGTTACTCAACCCGGGCAACTTTAATCACACAGCAAATATGAACGACACGTATAAACATTTTGTAAATAATTATTCACGTGTTAATACAATTCCTAAGTCAACGCTTTACGACAACACCGGCAAAAAAATTATGGATCTTGAAGAAGCAGATCTTTCCCAGCTTTTTGCCGCTGGTTATAAATTCCCGGAGCCATTCGTTGTAAAAGCAGCAGACGGAATAACGGATATTCACGGAGTTATGTACAAACCATTCGATTTCGATTCAACAAAATCTTATCCTCTTATTGAATATGTTTATCCCGGTCCTCAAACAGAATCGGTAAATAAAAGTTTTAGTAAAAGCATGGATAGAATTGATCGTCTTGCCCAATTTGGTTTTGTAGTAATTACAATTGGTAATAGGGGCGGACATCCATCCCGTTCAAAGTGGTATCATAATTACGGATATGGAAACTTACGCGATTACGGTCTGGCAGATAAAAAATATGGTGCAGAACAGTTAGCGGATCGATATAAATACATTGATATAAACAGGGTTGGAATTCATGGTCACTCGGGCGGCGGATTTATATCCACAGCGGCTATGTTGGTTTATCCGGACTTTTTCAAAGTAGCCGTATCATCAGCGGGTAATCACGAAAACAATATATATAATAGATGGTGGAGTGAGAAGCATGATGGCGTAAAGGAAGTTAAGGATAAGAAGGGAAACATTACTTTTGAATATGATATAGATAAGAATTCCGAGCTTGCAAAAAATCTGAAAGGCAACTTGCTTCTTGTTACCGGTGATATTGATAATAATGTTCATCCGGGAAATACAATTAGAATGGCAAATGCTCTTATAAAGGCAAATAAAAGATTTGATTTTATGATTATGCCGGGTCAGCGCCATGGATTTGGTGATATGACAGAATATTTCTTCTGGCTGATGGGCGATTATTTTTCAAAACATTTACTTGGTGATTATTCAACCAGTGTTGATGTTATAGAAATGAATAATGAAGTTGAACAAACGGGAAACAAGAAACCAAGATAGAATTTTGTTGAATGGTCACACTGAGCTTGCCGAAGTGTGACCTCGTTTTTTTATGTCAGTCTTCGACAAGCTCAGACTGACATTGAATATTTATCAGCTGATAGAAGTTAGGCAACAACTTTTTCTACATGTAAACTTTTTCTGCTTTTCTCTGCTGCAAATCCCATCACATGACTTTCAATTGAAA
>JAGVBL010000143.1 GCA_020059785.1 Ignavibacteriales bacterium
TGCTGATCATTTTTGTCAAGTTCATAATCAACATCACCATTACAGCAGTCAAGAAGGCACGACGCCTGAACAACGTATTAAACAGATAGGTTACCCAACTGCTTGTTTGAACAACGATTATATTTTACCAAAAGAAAAACTACCTCTTTGTGAAGGTGAAATCCATGTAATCAGATTTGTTAGAAGTGATTTTAAGTTCAACATATTCGGTTTATCATTTACTCTTCCGAAAGAAGCAATGTATGAATACATCAAAGGAGTTATTCTTACTGATGGGCATAAAATAAAGGTTTTCAAAGAACATGAATTGATAACAGAATTTCAATTTAATTTGTATTAAATATATTGTGCACGATGTTGTGCTATTCATGAATTAGTCTGTAGAACTTTTCAGATAATTTATTTAAGATTCGTCCAAGAAATTGCAGGGACAACATGAAAACGCTGAAATTAATTTTTTTGCTGTTACTTATTTTTATTGCCGGATGTGAATCCTCCTCTCAATTTAACGATGAGATCCCGATGAGGGAGCTTACCCGATCCGAGAAACAATTAGTAGCTTCTGCCGATAACTTTGCACTGAAAATATTCAAAAATATTGCTGAAAATGAATCAGGGAAAAATGTTTTTATTTCTCCGTTAAGCATATCAATGGCTCTCGGCATGACTCTTAATGGAGCCGAAGGAAGTACATACGAAGCAATGCGTAACACACTTTCGCTTTCGGGTATAACGCAGCAAGAGATTAATGAATCGTATCAGTCATTAATTCAGCTGCTTACAAAGATCGACAGCAAAGTAATAATGCAGATTGCAAACTCAATATGGTATAGAAATACAATTCCGGTAAAACCTGATTTTATTGAGACTAACAAAAAGTATTTTAACGCAGTCATCAATCCGATGAACTTTAACGACCCGGCAACTGTAAATACAATCAATAACTGGGTTAAAGAATCTACAAACGGGAAAATTGATAAGATTGTTGAGCAGATTGACCCGCAAACTATTATGTACCTTATCAACGCTATCTATTTTAAGGGATCTTGGCAGTATCAATTCGATAAGAATAAAACAGCGGATGATTTTTTTAAGAAAGAATCGGGAAGTTTGGTTCCATGCAAAATGATGAACCTCGAAACCGATTTTTATACTTCGTCCAACGATACTTTTACAATTCTGGATCTTCCTTACGGTAAAGGCAATTTCAGCATGACAATCCTATTACCCGCAAAAGATAAACAGCTTAAAGACGTTGTTAACAATTTGAATACTACTGTATGGAACAGCTCAATAAATAGTTTGAGTAAAGTAAAAAAGCAGCTTTACATGCCGAAGTTTAAGGTGGAGTATAAAATAAAGCTGAATGAAACTCTTAAAGTGCTCGGAATGGAAATTGCGTTCGATCCTTACAATGCTAATTTCAAAAAAATTTACGAGGGTGCTCTTAACGCTTACATAAGCGATGTTGACCACAAAACATTTGTAGATGTGAACGAAGAAGGAACCGAAGCAGCTGCTGTTACTTCTGTAACGGTTGGTGTTACTTCAATTCTGGATAGTGTTATTAGACTTGATAGACCGTTTATATTTGTAATAAGAGAGAAGAATAGCAATTGCATTCTCTTTATTGGAAAGCTTGAAGATCCGTCATAATTTTAATCACTGATTTTGACCCGGAGGGTTGGGGAATTGGATTTAGCTCATTAACCTTCATGGTCAATTACTTGCTTTCTTTGAAAAACCAACACACTACTTAAATAGTAACTTGATTTCTGTTTTTGATAATACCCGAATCGTATAAATAAAAAATGCCGAAAGCAGAACCGACCAAATGTATGACCAGATTAATTTTGATTTTCTTAATTCGTTAACTATCGCCTGATCCTTCACATTATATAATTCAACATCAATCGGAAGAAAATAATAATTGACAAGTGGATAGATCACTAAATATATTATTGCTGTACTTAAAAAAAAGATAAGCATCTTCAGTGAAGTTTTATTAAACTTTAGAACAAATACAGCCGATAGATATATTGCCAGGCAGAGAATCACTTCTAATCCTCTTTGTAAAAAAAAGATCGTGTAATCGGTTCTTACCGGCGGATCGAGATTTTCTGATATTTTTATTTGAGTAAGTCTGTCAGAATATTCAGATGGAAATACCGAGTTTTTTAATAAAACAAAAACGGAAATTAAAATCAGAATCCATCCGATTGTTTTAATTAACTTCTTGTTCTTCTCATCAACAGTTAATTCTTCCATTTTCTCTCCAATTGCAAGTTTAAGTGGTACATCAATGTAAGTGATTTCGTTTTCTGTTTCATTTTTACCAAAGAATATTTTCTCTTTCAATACTAAGTTAAATGACTGTTGCATCCAAGATTAATAATCAATCAGAAACTATATCCCAAGCTTAATCCTGGCCAAAAATAAATCCTTGAATCTCCATACATAAAAGAAGAAATCAATCGAAATACAAAGCCACTCTCCAGCGGTTGAAGTCGGTATCCCACATTTAAAGACCAGAAAGGTTCTATTTTATTATACTTCTCCAAAACAGGAACTACAGTACAAATCCCGGCTTCCAAACATGAATTTTTATAAAACGGAATTACATGACTTCCGGCTAATAATAAAAGAAAAGTAGACTTACTAAAATCAAAACCGGAGCAGGATGACCTGGGCATGAGAGAAAAGCCGATCCTTATAAATGTTACCTTTTCAACACGCTGTTCGTAATTGATAGAACCCAACCCCCCATTTCCAAGAAATTCCAGATAGATATTATTCCTGGAGTTGTATAGAGAATCCTGAGCAGAAGAATTATTTTGTATTATAACAGAAAGACAAACAATAATTAGCCCGACTTTTTTCATTTTCATTACCAGTCTGAGCGGTATATGATTTCAAATAATTAAACAACCTATTCTTTTTTATTCTGATTAGAATTTTTCTCTGCATAGGTTTTTGCAAAACTTTCTACAGCTCTTACGATTCTATAGAGCATGTGAAATAGAAATAAAACAGCAGCAACAGTTAATGCAAAATAAAAAAAGAAAATATATTCCACTCCGCCCATCATAATAGTGCTCCTTATAATGTTGAAATTAATTGTTAGTAATTTGCCATATGTGGCTATTCTGGATTAATAATCGGCGCAATATGAATCTAACAATACGGTTAGATCACCTATTGTCGTAAGAGGGCAGAGTCCATTAATGTTTTTAACATCTGGACAAATGCAACATAACATTTGTAAACGATACTGTCAATTAGAAATATTTCCCGAATTGTAATAACTCTTTAAGAATGTCAGTAATACGACTCAATAGAAATGTCAGTAAAAAGAAGTTGAAATTTAGGTTCTCAAAAAATGGAGAACCTGAA
>JAGVBL010000056.1 GCA_020059785.1 Ignavibacteriales bacterium
ATTCTGAGACTGCCACCAGTTATCCGGGATTTTTATTTCTACGAGTTCATCCGGCGAGTTGTTAGAAACAGTATAAACCGCCGGGGATTTGTTTTCCTGAAACATAGATCACCTAAATTTTTTATCAGGTTTTATTATTTGCTTCCTTTCTAAATTGAATAACTTTTAGTTGACGTGAATAATTTGTTGTAGTAGTTATGCTGTCGTTAATATACCACCATTCAACCGGAATATTGATTCTATACTTTTTTATTCCCTTTCCGGAATCGAAAACGACAATATTCCCGCTAGGGTTAACTGTAACACCAGAATATACAGAGCTAGTAAAAATTCTTTCGAATAAGTTTAAGCGGGAAAGTATGGAGCTGGAATTTTTTGCATTAGTAATAATTACTATAGTGTAAAAGAGAATTTTTATATCGAGTTTAATTCCTTTATTGTTTTCATAAAAAGAATCTAGTTCAATTAGATTTTGCACACCATATTCTCTATCTCCGAATATTTGCCATACGCCGGTTAATCCGGGTGCGGTATTCATTACATTTCTTTTTAAATATAATTCAGGATATTCTTCTTTCATAAAATAAAGTTCTTCAAGCATTAGTGGGCGTGGTCCTATTAAACTCATATTTCCTGTAACAATATTATAAAGCTGTGGTAATTCATCCAGTCCGGTTTTCCTCAACCATTTGCAAAATTTATTAGTAGATTTAGAAAGATCTGAAATCAAAAAATTCTTCTTTGATATGTATTTATTATCAGGTGTTAGGGTAGAACTTTTAAAAGTCCTGAACTTAATCATGTAGAAACGGAATTTTTCCAGAGTAACTCCCCGCTGTTGAATAAAAATCGGATTCTCTTTAAGAGTGAAAAGGAGAATTAGATAAATTAATATTTGCAGCGGAAGCGTAAATATTATTAGCTGTATGGATATGAATAGATCAAAAATCCTTTTTTGCCGTGAAGTATACATTAATCACTGAATAAAATTTTGAACTAAATCTATTATAATTATTTATAAAAATAAAGTAATAAAATAATCAGAAGATAAGGGTCCACATTAAGTAGTCTAATATCAATATCATGGCAGAACTTAATACAAATGATCTAATAGTAGAATTACCAACACCTTCAGCCCCGCCCTCGGTTTTAAATCCGATGTGGCAGCCAAGCAGAGCAGTAACTCCTCCGAACATCATCCCTTTAATTAATCCGAATATCAGATCACCAAATTCGAAATACCTTCTAACCGATTCAAAGAATACGTTAAAAGAAACACCGAGAAAGAGATTGGAGATAAAATAAGCACCAATAATTGCAATGGAATTAGCAAAGACAACAAGTACAGGCATCATAATAATTGCGGCAAAAAATCTTGGTGTTGCTAAAAAACGGACAGGACTAATACCCATAGTATCGAGAGCATCAATCTGTTCAGTTACCTTCATTGAGCCGAGTTCGGCTGCAATAGACGCTCCTATTCTACCGGCAATAACAATAGCAGTAAGGACAGGTCCAAGCTCTGTAATAATAGCTCTGCTTGTTGCGGTACCTAAAAAAGAGAGAGGCGCAATTCCCTTTAACTGATATGCCGCTTGCCATGCAGCTACAGCACCTGTAAATACTGCAATTATAGTAACTAATGGAATAGAACCAACTCCAACATGTTCCATCTGATAAACAAAACTTCTTCTGTTTTTAATTAATGAAGGTGAATAAACAAAAATTTCTCCCAGTAATTTGAATATTTGACCGCACTCCTGGAAAAAGTCTAATGTCTTACGTCCAAGTAACTGAATAATTTTCATATACTCTATGTTATAAATAATCTGCAGCTAAAACTAATAAAGTTGTTTCACTTTATAAATCAATTCTTTAGCATCTTTCGATGCAATTATATTTTCTATTTCTTTAATGTCATTAAATTTTTTTGCAATGTCTGAAAGAAGTTTTAACTGGACCTCGGGTTTATCTTCCGGTGTTAACAACAACACAATAAATTTTGCCGGAAGATTATCGAAAGAATTCCAATCAATACCATCTTTAACTATTGCAACAGCAATAATAGTATCTTTTATACTCATACGTGCATGCGGTATTGCTAGATGCTTCTCCAGCCCTGTTGAAATTGTTTCTTCCCTTTTCATAACATTGTTATGCACAACATTAAAATCCAGATTATGGTAGGCAGCTACTGTTTTACATAATTCTTTTATAACATCATTTTTAGAATTGGCAGAAGAAAATATTATTGTTTCGCTTTTTAATAAAGAATGGAAACTTAGTATTGCTTTTGCCTTCTTAAGATAATAATTCATAATTGGTGCACTCGATATTGATGTAACCAGTGCCATTATTACTAATGCTACAAATACTTTTTCATCAATCAGTCCATACTGGAATGCTAAAGTACCCAGTACAATTTCCATAGCACCTCGTGAGTTCATTCCAAATCCAATAATCAACGAATCATTTTTATTCATACCACCCCAATAAGCACCAAGACTGCATCCAACAACTTTACCAATAAATGCCAGCACAAGAAAAACAGAGACAATTAAAGGATCGAAATGCTCAATAAAATTTATTCTTAGACCGATAGAAACAAAGAAGAGAGGTGCAAAAATATTTGTAACAAACTGATAAATTATTTCCCGGGTTTCTTCTTTAAGATGAACTGAATCTCCAATAGCAATACCTACTATGAAAACGCCAAATATTGCATGGATTCCAATATATTCTGTAAAAGCAGCTCCCAGAAAACCAAGAATGAAAATGAAATTTAAGACTCCGCCCGGAAACGTAAAACGTTTTTGTATAAATGGAAGCGAATAATTAATAATCTTTCTTACAAAGATTAGAACAAAAATCATAAATCCTATTATTACAAATACCAGAGAGGATAATGGAAGTGAATGCCCCGAGTTCTGTCCTATCATCCCTAATACAATCGAAAAAATTATCCATCCAACAAGGTCGTTAAACATAGCAGCTGCCATAATAAGGTAACCGATCTCGGATTTAAAAATTTGCAAATCCATTAATGTTCTTGCAACAACCGGAAGTGCAGTAATAGAAAGCGCAGTTCCAACAAAGAGGGCAAATACCAAACGCATATTGTAATCCGACAAACCTAAAAATTCCGGGAAAAAAAATGCAGAAAGAAATCCAACTGAGAATGGAAATAAAATACCAAGAAGACTAATCGCAACCGCTACTTTACTTTGACGTAATACAAGTGATAAGTCAATTTCAATACCCGAAACCAGCAATAACATTACAACTCCAAGCAGAGTTATACCATTCAATGCTGTTACAACTTCTTCGGATTGATTGAAAAGGCTGTTAAAAGTTCCGGGAAAGAGAGTGCCTAAAATTGTTGGGCCTAATATTATTCCGGCTATAATTTCCCCAATTACTATGGGCTGATTAATAAAACGAAAAAGTTCTCCGAAACCGCGTGCAAAGAATAATATTACACTAAGACTAAGAAGAAAAATTGTAATATCTGTTGCACTTAAACTCATTATCAATTACGGATTATTAAAAGTGAACAAGGTAATTGACTTAAAATAAATTCTATATCATGCTGAAAGAGCTTATCGAAAAATTTTAACTTCTTTGGATGGGATGGAACAACAAACAAATCGCTACCGTTTTCTTTTACAAAATTTCTCGCTTCCCAGCCTTGCTTTCCCAGGAGTGCAACTAGTCTATAATCGAGTCCGGTAAGATTCAACTCTCTTGCAAATAACTTTAGTTTATCTTCTTCCTCTAATTGCCATTCTTGTTTACTCTTTTCCGTATCGTCTGTAGAACCGCTATCATAAACAGTAATTGCAAGTCCGGGTATTTCAAATTCTTTAACAAGTATAAATTCAATTGCATTTTCTAATTTGGCAAATTCATAAGATTTTTTTACAGCCGTTTCGCCAAGCTGAGAAAAATCAACTGAAACACAAAATTGCTTAAATTTTTCAGGTTCTGTGCCGGGATTTGTAATAATCAAAACCGAACAGGGCGATTCTCTCATTATTGTCCGTGCAACCGAACCGAGGTAATATTTTATAACATTTTCTTTTTCAAGGGCACCGGCTATAAGTAAATCTATATTATTTTCTGTTACGGCAGCAATAATCGATTTTGCCGGATCCCCTTTTTTCCAAACTAGATTAAAAGCATTGGGAGAAATTCCGGCTTTTTCAATTAGATTATTAATTTGGGATTCAGTTTCCGGATTTTTTTCTCCTACGTGAATTAAACAAAGATTGGAATTAAACAATTTTTTTAATCTTATTGCCGTTTTTAGTAACGGCAACCCGTTTGGAGAAAATGTAATTGCAAGTCCTATCTTTTTAAATATCATTTTCGTGAATGGATTTTAATTTCAAATTAAGCAAAACTTTTCTTATTGCCAATTAATACCAATTTCTTATATATTTCAAGTGCATTAAATCAATTATGGTAATCTTAATAAAATGAAAGTAAGATTAAAAATATCGCTCCCGATTATTATCAAAATTTTTGTAACACTTTCATATGCCCGGTAAACTATGCCGGGTTTTTTATTCTATGCAGTAAATAATATATGTATCAACTAAAATGGTGGTTAACATGAATGAACTAAACATTGATGTACTTGAAAGAGAAACAAAAGTTGTGCTGCCAGAAAACTTAGTGTTTGGAAAAATCTATGCTGATTATGTATTCGAGATGGATTATGATGAAGATTTTGGTGGATGGCATAATGCAACAATAAAAAAATTTAGTAAAGTTGAACTTCATCCTGCTGCTATTGTATTGCATTACGGACAATCAATATTTGAGGGTCTTAAAGCATATAAACAGGTTGATGGAAAAATTGCATTATTCCGCCCGGAGAAAAACATAGAAAGATTAAACCGCTCCGCAAAAAGAATGTGTATTCCGGAAGTTGATCCGCAGTTTGTATTAAACTCTTTACTCGAGTTGATAAAACTGGAAAAAGATTGGATTCCTACAAAACCGGGTCATTCACTTTACATCCGTCCTGTTATGTTTGCTACCGAACCGTTGCTGGGAGTCCGTGCCTCCGAAACTTACAAACTTATTATTATGCTAAGCCCGGTAGGACCTTATTATCCCGAAGGTTTCAAACCTGTTCCGATTCTTGTTACAAATAAATATGTCCGTGCTGTTAGAAAAGGAATGGGCGAAGCAAAAACTGCAGGTAACTATGCTGCCGGAATGTTAGCACAGAAAGAGGCTAAAAAAGAAGGTTACTCTCAAGTTCTTTGGCTGGATGGAATTGAACAAAAATATGTTGAAGAAGTCGGAGCCATGAATATCTTTATTCAATTTAAAGATGAAGTTGCAACTCCATCCTTAACAGGTACTATTCTTCCCGGTATTACAAGAATGTCAGTCATTCAATTACTCAAAGATTGGAATTATAATATACATGAACGATTAGTATCGATTGATGAAGTTATTGAAGCATACGACAATAAAAAATTAATTGAAATATTCGGTACCGGAACAGCAGCAGTTATTTCTTCAGTAAGCAAGCTTAAATTCAACGAAAAGCTTCTGATGTTTGATGAAAATAAACCAGGTGATCTTGGAACTAAGTTATATGAAGAATTAACCGGCATTCAGTATGGAAAAATTGAAGATAGACACGGCTGGATGACATACATAGATTAAGACACTTCAAATATGTTATTAAAGGGCTGCTTATTGCAGCCTTTTTTATTTCGCAAAATTCCCCTTGACATAGTGTTACTCTGTTCACTATATTAGCGGTGAACAAAAGGACACTATAATGAAAAAAGATTTAACCGACCGCCAAAAAGAAATTCTTGGATTCATCCAGGAATATGTCGAATTAAATAATTTCCCTCCTACTTATAGAGAGATTGGACAGAAATTCAAGATTGTGAGTACTTTCGGAGTTAAACGACATATCGATGCACTTGTGAAGAAAGGTTATCTGAATAGTGGAAATAATTTAAGCCGAACTTTAACACTTGTTGTTAACAACAATCCGATTAAGAAAGAGGAAACAACAATTTTAGAAATACCGGTAGTCGGTCGTGTTGCAGCCGGTCAACCTATTTTAGCAGAAGAAAATATTGAGGGTAACATTGTTATAGATAAAAATTTCCTAGGAAGCAGAACAGAATGTTTTGGATTAAAGGTTCGCGGTGATAGTATGATAAATGCCGGAATTATGGAAGGTGATCTTGTAATTATTCAGCCGCAAAAGGAAGCTGTTAATGGTGATATTGTTGTAGCATTAATTAAAGATGAAGCTACAATGAAAAGATTTTCATTGATAAATGGCATTATTCATTTAATTCCGGAAAACGACAATTACGAACCGATTATTATTGATAACTTCGATGAATTTTCTATTGTCGGAAAAGTAATCGGAGTATTCAGAAGTTACAACTAAAACAGGGAGAGAAAATGAAAACCATATATTTCACAACAGCAATTTTTAATAGAAACAGAGTAAAATTTCTATACGGTTTGAACGAAGTAGTATTGGAACCTTATTACATCGGCAAGAATAAAAATGGTAAAAAAGTTATTTATGGCAGAGTAAATGGTGTTAATGAAATTCGCGGATTTGATTACGAAAAAATATCTAATATAAAAATACTTGGATACGAAAAATTTTCACCTATTATTCCCATAATGTTAATATACAGATAAAAGAAAATGTTAAGTACAAGAGAAAAAAGAGAAAAAGTAGATTCCCTTATTGAACAATTATGGAAGCACGGGTATCTTACATTAAGCAGAAAGTATGGAAAGTACCTCCCCGCTCCTACACCCGTTGAAAATTATGATGTTGATGCAATTGCAAAGTATAAAAAGAAAATTGCAATAGGAATTACGTTAACCGACGAAGAACTTAATGACCCTAACTTAATTACAAAACTTATTGTTCTAACCCAATCGAGACCTAAACAATCCGGCAGCAAGGTTACTCTCTTTGTAGGGGTCCCCTATAATTCTATAATAAAAGCAAATTTGCTTTTAGCTTCGCTTGACGAAGAGACAAGATCTCATATAAAACTTGTAACCTTACAGGATGAAAAAGAGAGTCAGGAGTTAGGTGAACATTCCCGCGGATAATATCTCTAAGCGTACCTCAAATCGGGTGATAAAACAGCCGTAAGGCTAAGGAAAAAAAAGAGATATCGGAAATAACGATTTTGCGCAATCGTTAAATAAGGATA
>JAGVBL010000185.1 GCA_020059785.1 Ignavibacteriales bacterium
AAAAAATTGTTACTATTACACCCGGGTCGCCAAAATTTGCAGAAATTGAAGAGGATGGAATTATAAAATCAAAAAATCCTCTTAGCATTGCTGCTGTTGTTGAGGAAACCGAAGCAGTTATTTCTTATCTAAAAGACCTTACAAAAGATTTATCGGAAATAATTGCTAAGACTAATATGGGTGAAGGAACATTTGGAAAATTAGTTAATGACGACCGGCTTTATAAAGCTGCTGTTAATATTACGCAGAACGCAGACAAAAATATGAATGCCCTTACAGAAAGATTAAGCGATATAACAGATATAATTGTTAACATAAGCAATAGTATTGGATCAATTATTGCCAATGTTGACACTGCTGTAATTGATGTTAGAAAATTAGTTGATAGAATTGAAAGAGGCGAAGGTGCGCTTGGAACTTTATTAACCGACCGGAAGATTGCCGATTCAATCCGCGCTATGATTTATAATTTTTCAAAAACTTCCGAAGATGCAAGAATGGCAACTTCAAGTCTTGCAGAAAACATGGAAGCTCTAAAACACAACTGGCTATTTAAAAGCTACTTTGAACAGCGAGGTTACTGGAACAAGGCGGAATTCCAGATACAAATTGATAATCGTTTACAGGAACTTAAAGAGCAGAACGACATCCTCGATAAACGTATAAAAGAACTTTTGGAATTAGAAAAAAAGTTGGAAAAGAAATAAATTAATTTTTATTAAGCGCATACTAATCCCCGGCTCAGATATTTTTTTCTCATCTTTCTGATTATTGCGGCAATTTTGTAATTTGCGGTTTGCAATTACCCCAAAATTCAATTATGGCTAAGAATAATAAGTCCATCTCCGAAAATAAAATTATAGTGCGCGGTGCGCGGCAGCATAATCTCAAAAACATATCACTGGAAATACCGCGCAATAAATTGGTAGTGTTTACCGGCGTTAGCGGTAGCGGTAAATCATCTCTCGTTTTCGATACATTATATGCTGAAGGACAGCGAAGATATGTTGAAAGTCTCTCATCTTATGCACGCCAATTCCTTGAAAGGATGAACAAACCTGATGTTGATTTCATAAGCGGTATTTCTCCCGCTGTTGCAATAGAACAAAAAACGGGTGCTAGAAATCCAAGATCTACTGTTGGTACAAGCACAGAAATTTATGACTACTTGCGATTGCTATTTGCACGAATTGGTAAAACATTCTGTTTTAGCTGCGGAAAAATTGTTAAGAAAGATACTGTTGGAACTATTTCCGAATGGCTTGAGACACAAAGTGAAGAAGATAAATTTTATCTCGGCTTCCCTATTCATTCCCATGAAGGAAGAACTGTAGAAGAAGAATTTGAACTACTTAGAAAAAAAGGATTCTTCAGAATTTTTATAAAAGACAAACTGATTGATCTCAACACCGAAATTCAAATTCCTAGATCGAAAGAGAAAATAATTGTCGTTCTCGATCGGTTTAAAATAAAAAAAGGAAAAGTAAGGGAAGCACTTGCAGAATCAATTGAAGCTGCATTTAAAGAAGGTGAAGGACGGCTTGCTATTATCAATTCTGAAAATAACCGGGTTAACTCTTTCACCCGATTTTACGAATGCTGCGGTATCCGTTACGAAGAACCCGAACCAAGATTCTTTTCCTTTAATAATCCATTTGGTGCATGTCCTGTTTGCCAGGGTTTTGGAAAAACTATGGGATACGAAATGGATCTTATTGTTCCTAATCCTAACCTAACATTGGCAGAAGGTGCTATTGCACCGTGGCGGACTGTTAAATATAGTAAGTACATGCGCGATTTAATCCGTAATAACAACGGAAAAATCCCGCTGGATATTCCGTTTAAAGATTTATCACCGGAACAGTTAAATTGTGTTAAGGAGGGATTCAAAGGATTTGCGGGCATCAACGGATTCTTTGAACACCTTGAACAAAAAACTTACAAAATGCATATAAGAATTTTGTTAAGTAAGTACAGAGGATATACAACTTGCCATGCTTGCAGAGGTTCGCGTTTAAGGAGAGAAGCGTTGCAAGTAATGGTTAATGGTAAATCGATTCATGATATTATTCAAATGTCTATTGAGCGTGTCTTTGAATTCTTTAACAGCATTAAACTAACGGGCAACGATAAAGTAATTGGGCAAAGAATTTATGACGAAATTGTAAAACGGTTAACATTCCTTAATGATGTTGGACTTGGCTACCTAACACTGGATAGATTAAGTAGTACACTTTCTGGCGGAGAGACACAGAGGATTAACCTTGCAACTTCACTCGGTTCAGCTTTAATGAGCACATTGTATGTTTTAGATGAACCGAGCATCGGTCTTCATCCGCGCGATAATTCAAGACTGATAAAAATTCTTAAATCGTTGAGAGATATCGGTAATACGGTGGTTGTTGTTGAACATGACCCCGAGATGATGCGTGAAGCCGATATGATTTTTGATATGGGTCCGCGCGCCGGTATTAATGGCGGTGAAATTGTTGCTTACGGCTCTTACAACGAAATTATTAAGAATCATAATTCTCTTACGGGAAAATATTTATCGGGACAAATGAAAATTCCTGTACCCGAAATCAGAAATAAACGTAAAACCGAATCTATAAATATTACAGGAGCCCGGGAGAATAATTTAAAAAATGTAACTGTCGAAATACCTCTTAAAAAATTTGTTGTTGTAACAGGTGTAAGCGGCTCTGGTAAAAGCACACTTGTTCACGATATTCTCTACGGCGGGATTGTTAAGATGAACGGCGGCAATCCGGCACGGCTCGGCAAATTCGATTCGATTGATGGTGCGAGATACATTGATCAGATTGAAATTGTTGACCAATCTCCAATCGGAAAAACTCCCCGCTCTAATCCTATCAGCTATGTTAAGGGTTACGAGTTGATACGCGAATTATACGCAGCTACACCCGCAGCACGTGCACATGGATACAAACCGGGATTTTTCTCTTTCAATGTTCCCGGCGGAAGATGTGAAACCTGTGAGGGAGATGGTTACGTTAAAATAGAAATGCAATTTCTTGCCGATCTCTACCTGGAATGCGACGACTGTAAAAGCACGCGTTTCAAAAAAGAAGTTCTTGAAATTACTTACAAAGGTAAAAACATTGTTGATGTTCTGAACATGACCGTTGACGAAGCAATTCTGTTTTTCGAAAACGTTGAGAAGATACAAAAGATATTAAGAGTGCTTGCAGATGTTGGTTTGGGCTATATAAAACTTGGTCAACCTTCCACCACACTTTCTGGCGGTGAAGCGCAGCGTGTTAAACTTGCATCTCACCTTGCAACTCAAAAGAAAAATCAACATACACTTTTTATATTCGATGAACCGACAACCGGTCTTCACTTCGATGATATCAGCAAACTATTAAGATGCTTCCAGATGCTTATTGCCAACCAGAATTCTGTTGTTATTATTGAACATAATTTAGACATAATTAAATGTGCGGATTATATTATTGATCTTGGACCTGATGCCGGCGATAAAGGCGGCGAAATTGTTGCTACCGGTACTCCCGAAGAAATTGCAAAAAACGAAAACTCTATTACAGGACGGTTTCTGAAAAAGTTATTAAACTAATTTTTATATTCGAATTGTAATTTCTGCTTCAGTTAATTTCATCAACGGGGTTTATTATGATTCGAATCCGAACTTTATCGCTCCTTCTTACAATCCTATTATTAAGTGGTCTTTCATCACATGCAGAAGA
Source organism: Ignavibacteriales bacterium (assembly GCA_020059785.1). Classification (GTDB taxonomy): domain Bacteria; phylum Bacteroidota; class Ignavibacteria; order Ignavibacteriales; family Melioribacteraceae; genus DSXH01. Next base: position 3,729 of record JAGVBL010000185.1, read on the forward strand.
CGGATACCGGTTATGGCTCCGATATGAAAAAATCCCGAATAAAAATATTCTTAAGGAATATTCTTCACAGATAAACTCAATTTATTTTGAAGGGAATAGTACAACAATATTTGCAGCTAAGGAAGAACTTTTAAACGGCTTAACCGGACTATTGGGAAGTGAGATTAAGGAAATTAACCGCATTAAATCGACTGGATCTGTTGTGCTTGCTGTTTATTCTTCTTCAAAACTTTTGAATGAATTGAATATCGCCGGTCAACTTTCTGATCTCGGCAATGAAGGATTCTTAATTCTTACTACAACCGTTAAGAACAAAAAATCGATTGTAATTACTGCTAATACCGATGTTGGTGTTTTATATGGTGTATTTCATTTCTTAATGATGATTCAAACAAATCAGCCGATAGATAAAATTAATTTTGCCTCTGCACCTAAAATAAAATTACGCCTTCTAAATCACTGGGATAATCTTGACAGATTTGTGGAAAGAGGTTATGCCGGATTTTCAATATGGGATTGGCACAAACTTCCGGATTATATCTATCCTCAATACAAAGACTATGCAAGAGCGAATGCATCAATCGGAATTAACGGAACCGTTCTTACAAATGTTAATGCAAATGCACGGGTTCTTACAGAAGACTATCTTATAAAGGTTACTGCACTCGCTAATGTATTCCGCCCCTATGGAATAAAGGTTTATCTGACTGCACGTTTCAGTGCGCCAATTGAAATAGGCGGATTGAAAACTGCTGATCCTCTTGATAATAATGTTCGGCAATGGTGGAATAAAAAAGTTGAAGAGATTTATAAATTAATTCCTGACTTCGGCGGATTTTTAGTAAAAGCAAATTCCGAAGGTCAACCCGGTCCTCAGAATTACGGACGTTCTCATTCTGATGGCGCCAACATGTTAGCAGATGCACTTAAACCATTCGGCGGAATTGTAATGTGGAGAGCATTTGTTTATAGCAACGAAACCCCGGAAGACCGCGCCAAGCAAGCTTATAACGAGTTCAAACCTCTTGATGGAAAATTTAAAGATAACGTTCTGGTTCAGGTGAAAAATGGTCCCGTCGATTTTCAACCGAGGGAACCGTTTCACCCGCTATTCGGCTCAATGCCCAAAACTCCTTTGATGATGGAGTTTCAAATTACTCAGGAATATTTAGGACAGGCAACAAATCTTGTTTACCTGGCTCCAATGTATAAAGAATGTCTTGAGTCCGATACTTTTACTAAAGGTAAAGGTTCTACTGTTACAAAAATAATTGATGGCTCAATAGACAATCACACTTTAACAGGTATTGCCGGTGTTGCAAACACAGGAACCGATCGCAACTGGACAGGGCACTTATTCGGTCAGGCAAACTGGTACGCATTCGGGCGGCTTGCGTGGAATCATCAACTTTCATCAGAAGAAATTGCCGACGAATGGATTAGAATGACTTTCTCGAACAGTAAAGAAATTGTTGCTTCAATAAAAAAAGTTATGCTCTCTTCGCATGAGTATTGCGTTAATTATATGACACCTCTCGGGTTGCATCACATAATGGGATGGGATCATCATTACGGTCCGGCTCCGTGGATTAAAGAGAAGCATAGAGCCGACTGGACATCTGTCTATTATCATAGAGCAGATTCAAACGGAATCGGTTTCGATAGAACAGCAACAGGTAGCAATGCAACAAGTCAGTATGCAACACAAGTTAACAACAATTTCTCTTCCTTAGAAACGTGTCCGGATGAATTCCTTTTATGGTTTCATCATTTGCCGTGGAACTATAAGATGAAATCGGGCAGAACTCTCTGGGACAAAATATGTTATAAATACAATTGGGGCGTTAACGGTGTAAGGGGTATGATAAAAATTTGGAATTCACTCGAAGGTAAAATTGATCCGATGAGATTTAAACATGTTAAAATGCTCCTATCAATTCAGGAAAAAGAAGCGGCTTGGTGGAGAAATGCATGCCTTCTCTACTTTCAAACATTTTCTAAAATGCCGATACCAATAGAATACGAACAGCCGGATAAAACATTAGATTATTATATGAGTTTAGAATTTCCATACGCACCGGGAATTTGAAAACTTTTTTAAATCCACAAATGTTGTTAAAGAAAAAAGAGTCTTAAATGAAATACTGGTTAATGAAATCCGAAGCTAATTGCTATCCGATTGAATATCTGGAAAAAGAAAAAAATCAAACTACTTATTGGGATGGTGTCCGCAACTATCAGGCTCGTAATTTTATAAGAGATGAAATGAAGATTGGCGACAAAGTTATATTCTACCATAGTAACGGAGAACCGCCCGGAGCTGCCGGAATTTGTGAGGTTGTTAAAGAAGCTTATCCCGATTTTACAGCATTCGATCCGGAAAATCCTCATTACGATCCGAAAAGTAAAAAAGATAATCCCGCATGGATGATGGTAGATGTTAAGCTCGTAACAAAATTCAAAAACTTTGTCTCTATTGATGATATGCGCAACAACAAAAAATTACAAAAGATGCAGCTTCTTCAACGCGGCAACCGGCTTTCTGTTATGCCAATTACAAAAGAAGAGTTTGATGAGATTGCAAAGATGGGTGTTCCCTATTAAAAGTTTTTTGATAATAATTGTTATCAAAATGAATCGAAAGGATTATTAATTTTAGTTAACTGCGTTTTGCTTATTTGTGTATATAATAGAGTTGTTTTTATATCCTTATGCCCAAGAATTTTTTGTATCAATGAAATATCAGTCCCCTGTTCAAGCAAATGAGTTGCATAAGAATGGCGCAAAGAATGAACAGAAATGTGTTTACTAATTTTCGTTTTAGCTAAAGCCGCTTTTAAAATTGCCTGTATACTTCTGGCTGAATAAAAACTATTAACCTGCCCTTCAAATAAAAATTCTTTTGGTTTGTAATCTTTGTAATAATCCCTTAACAGCAAAAGCATTTTATTTGAAAGGGGTATAAAGCGGTCTTTGTTGCCTTTTGACTGTTCAACTTTAATTAACATTCTTTCTGAATCAATATCCCTAATTTTCAGATTTACACACTCGCTTATTCTTAAACCGCATGAATAAATAAGAGAAATTATAGTTTTGTGCTTTATGTTTTTGATACCCGCAATAATTTTGCTTACTTCATCAATACTCAAAACGTCTGGCAGTTTTCTTTCTTTTCTGTAGTTTGATAAAAAATTGCTGTTAAGTTTAATGCCATATACCAATTCTGAAAATAACTTTACTGCTATTACTGAATTCTTAATATGACTGAAAGAAAGATTTTTTTCTTTTATACTTAACGCGAACTTAAAAAGCGCTTCTTGTGTTGGCTTGTTTAAACTTGTGAAATGAAAAAAATTGTTAACTGCTTTTATATAAATAGTTATCGTATGGGGAGAGTAATTTCTTAAAGAGAAGACTTCCCGAAATAGTTTTAGCTCTTCATTTTTCATACATATAGACACAATTATTATAAGACTACCCGCAGTAAATTTGTTAAAGATATCAAAAAAAAGTATTATTGCAGTAAATAATAAGTTGTGCGAAAACGGCACAATTGATTTGTGAACTACTATGACGATGAAACAGATATTAGCGAAGAATCCCGTTCTCTCGTTCTTCGTTGTGGCGCTTCTCATTCCTTGGTCAGTGTACATCCCATACGCAGCCAGTCGCGCTGGCTTATGGGATATCTTCATCCCTATCGAGGTTGTCGTGCTTGCTCAATACGGACCTTTGGTGGCAGCATTCCTTCTGACAGCAATCGTCGAAGGCAAACTGGGCCTCCGCAAGTTAACTAAGCAGGCACTTCGCTGGCGAGTGAACGTAGTCTGGTATTTCTTCAGCATCTTCGTCACGCCTCTCATCGGGCTTCTCATTGTTGCCATCCACTTTCTATTTGGTGATGTTCTCCCAGCACCCCCCAACCTCGTCGAGATCTTTGAACGCTGGGCGAAGGAAATTTCCCTTCCGTTCTTGCGTGCCTTTGCAACTCAAGAAACACTCCCTGCCATCCTTTCATTCACCGTTCTTGCGATAATGAACGGTGGAGTATCAGAGGAATTTGGCTGGCGAGGGTATGCGTTGCGAAAACTGATGCAACATTCAAAGCCCTTCAAAGCGAGTATGATCGTAGGTTTCCTCTGGGGAATTTGGCATACGGATAATCAATTCTGGGAAGGTATCTTCAAGGGCAGCACCGTTCCTCTCTTCGTTTTGTGTGGGCATACACTCGAAACAATGGCGATTGCTGTTCTGTTTACTTGGGTCTATCTCCGCACGAACGGAAGTTTGCTAATCTGCATCTTGTTCCACGCAGCCATTAATTCAACCTTTACTATCATGAGCTACTGGTGGCCAAGAGAACCTAACTTCATTATGTATGCTGAATTCACGATTGGTTTTTGGATTTTAGCATTGCTCATTGCGTTTGTGTTCGACCGAACAAGTTTTTCTCAGAAAGCTAATCAAGCGATATGATTGTGCCGTCTTCGCATAACAAGCAAAACACCGACGCTCCCTTTGTTGATAAGGATTATTGTAGTCGCTCAACGCTTTTGCTCACGAGTTGGTTTTCACCAACCGCCGCAAGAAAATGAGTCGTTCGATAGCGGCGGTTGACTCATCGTTTTTGAGTTCGCAACAGCACTGCGGTGTTTTGCTAAACGTTGTGCGTCATTGTATAACTGACAGGTATATAACAAAATAACTTGTTGTATGAAAACTTTTAGAATATTCATTTTTAGCCTATTGGTTTGTGGTATTAATTTTTGCTCTTCTTGTTTTAACGAGGAAGCATTTGTAGAGAAATATTTTCAGGAAATCTACCAACCATCTCAATTAGATTCAGTAAATAAATCCCTACCAAGCGAATACTTCATAGAAAATATTACTTGGTACTGCTACCAAAGGAATCATTTATGCCAGTCTTCAACATTGCAAATGGTTGCTGAAAAAAATGGGATTACTGATAAACCCCTTGACTTCTACTCGTTTCTTCTAGGTTACACTTATGGTGCTACTTATGTTAAAGGCGCAGGTATGTTTGCACCCTATAGTGACCCTGAACCTGGTTTCATTCTCGCTGGAAAATTTTTAGGAATAGAAAGAAAGTACCAGATTACCGATAATAAAGACCTGTTGATTGATAATATTAAGTATTTTCTATCGAAAGATATTCCTGTAAGAATTGCTTGGAATTCGGCTATGACTATGAAGTACGCTATAGAGTCAGAATACTTTCCTCGCCCAAAGGAATGGAAAGAACCGCCAAAAGAAGCATTCTCTCCACATAGCGTATTGTTTGTTGGTTATGATTCTTCTTCTTTTTACTATTACGAAACTCACGGTAAGGATTTTTCACTTCGTGGAGAAAAGGGTATTAGAATTGATAAATCTTCCGCTATTGATGCTATATCATCATTTAGCAGAAATTATAGATTGCCTTGGAAATATATGATGACAGTTTTTGTAAAAGATTCCATCTCTAATGACTTAAATAAAATTTTCGAAAGAAATGGTGAAGAAATGATTGGGAGAGTAATGGGACCCACAGCAACAGGTAGCTTTGCTATTAAAGGTCTTTCTCAAGGGGTAAAAAAAGAAGGTTCAAGTATTTTTAATTCTCCAAAAAAGGAATACTTTAAAAGAACCATTGAAACATTAATGGAAATCAGACTGGATAATTCAGTATATCTTGAGCAAGAATTCAGCACTAACAGTGAGATTCAAAGAGTTTCTGAACTTCTAAAGAAATCAAGTAATAATTACCGAAGCATTATTACAATTTTAGAAAAAGAAAAAAACAATAAGAATGACGTAATTTCAATTTGCAGACTTTTAGAATTATCTGCTGAATTCGAAGAAGAAGCTGGAAATATTTTCATACTAGCAAGTAATTTAGGGAATGAATCATAATGAATATTGAGAACAACAGCGCATAACAAAGTGTATATGCCATTAGGGTTTCATCGGGTATTCCATCGGTGTAGCCCGCACTCCCTTATGGCACATACACTCGACCGTTAGTGGTCATTGTAAAGACAAACCTAAATTGGAACTGTTAAGATAAAAATAGGAATTTTTTTAAATGATAAATAACGAACATAACAATATGAAACAAACAATTTTAGGAGCTGGTGGAGCAATTGGTATTGAACTCGCTAAAAGTTTGAAGGAATACACTTCAAACATAAGATTAGTAAGCAGAAATCCTACAAAAATCAATTCAACTGACGAACTGTTTCCAGCTGACCTTACCAAAAAAGAGGACATCTTCAAGGCGATAGATGGCTCATACATTACTTATGTAACCATTGGTTTCCCTTACAAGACAAAAGTATGGAGGCAGAATTGGATACCTTTTATTCAAAACGTAATTGCAGCTTGTTTAGAACATAATTCAAAACTTGTATTTTTTGACAATGTATATGCTATTGGTGGTGATAATGTGAAACACATAAAAGAAGATTCACCCATAAGCCCCACAAGTAAAAAAGGAGAAATCAGGGCAGAGGTTGACAGACTTATCTTGGAAAGTATTGATAAAAACAACTTGCAAGCAATTATAGCACGCGCACCAGATTTTTTTGGTGGTACTTCAAGGCAGAACAGTATAATTATGAACCTCGTATATGACAACCTTGTAAAGGGTAAAAAGGCACAATGGTTTTGCAATTCTAAAGTAATTCACTCAATGGGCTATGTCCCTGAACTTGCAAAAGGAACAGCAATACTTGGCAATACTCCGCAAGCTTTCAATCAGATTTGGAATTTACCAACAGACACTCAAAAAATAACAGGCGAGGAATGGATACATCTTTTTGCTGCTGAAATGGGAGCAAAAAACAACTATACAGTTTTACCTAATTTGTTGGTCAGGGCACTTGGATTTTTCATACCTGTTATGAAAGAATTAGCAGAAATGAACTATCAATATGACCGAGACTACTACTTTGACAGTTCTAAGTTCAACGACTATTTTAATTTTACACCGACATCAAATACTGTTGCAATAAAAAAAGCTATTTCACAAATAAAAAATACTGACGAAACAAACGAGAAAAGGACAACGACCCGAACAAAACAGACAGACAACTAAAAATTAGAAAATGAGAAAAGTAATTGCAGCATTCAATATGACCCTTGACGGTGTTTGCGACCACACAACAGGAATTGCTGACGAAGGATTGCATCAACATTATTCTGATTTAATAGATAATGCAGGAATTATTTTATACGGGCGTACAACTTACCAACTAATGCAATTTTGGCAAACACTTTTGCAAAATCCATCTGGTAAAAAGTCAATGGACGACTTTGCAATTTCAATAGACAAAATTCCAAAACTTGTTTTCTCCAACATACTAAACGATACCAAATGGGACAGTGCAAAACTTTCAAACCTTCCGCTTAACGAAAAAGTTTTGGAACTCAAACAACAATCGGGAAAGAACATTTTAATTGGAAGTCGGAGTTTGATTATTCAACTGCTAAACAGTAATCTTATTGACGAATTTCAAATTTGTGTTCACCCTATCATCGAAGGGAAAGGACTAAGACTATTTGACCAAATCAAGCACAGGATTATGTTGAAACTCATTAAGACAAAATCACTAAACTCTGGTGCGACAGTATTTTATTATGAGCCGACACGAGAATAAACAACGAACCGCTAACAGCGGTTTTGCGTCATGCGATGTGACGTGCTTACATTCAATTGCAGTTTTTCAATTTAACTTAAGTGCTGGGTTGACAGTTTTGTAACCTGAACTCCGGCACGAATACTAAG